>JBJSWO010000201.1:0-40212 GCA_046085905.1 Actinomycetes bacterium
ATGGCCACGGCCGATACCTCCACCATGGTGGCCATCGGCAGCCTGAACCCGGGCACGAGCGCGGAGTACACGCTGCCCGCCGGCATGGATCTCGCGTCGTTCCCCGTGGTCGACATCTCGCTGGAGCACTTCGACGGCGACCCCGGCCACAGTGTCACCAGTGTCGTGCGCGGAACCCTCGGCGCCTGAAACCTCACTCGAGGGAGCCCGAGCATGTCGACAGGAGCGGCTCCGCGAACTGCGGGGTGATGGAGCGAGCTAGGACTTCTCCAGGAAATCCATTGCCCGAGCGGGCCACGCGATGTCGGTAGGGACCCGCCTCGGACCTGACCACGGAGCCGGCGGAGCATCGAGTTTCGCGCAAATGGCATAAGCCGGAAACTCGTAGCGCTGCCGCAGCTTGGTGAAGAACTCCCAAGCATCGTCGGCGTTGTACTCGATCGGGAACTCAGCCGCCTCGAGCATCGAGTAGGCCTCGTCGAACTCCGCGCGGGTGATCGTCAGGGGCAACGACTCACCGGTGTCCAGGAGTCCGATCGCCTCGTGAGCCATGCCCCGCACGGCGTCGACACTCGCAGCCATCTGCGCAGCAGACCGCCCTGGCTCGCGCGACGGCATCGCGATCATCCCCGAGTCGACATTCACCGTCGAACCGACCAGGCGGCCGAGCAGGGGCAGTCTCGACACGAACGATCGAGGAGCGATGCTCGTGACGTAGAGAGTGTCGAAGGTCTGCACGCCCTGCGCGAGCAGGGTGTAGGCACGATGGTGCTGACGCTCATGGTTCAGCGACACGCTGAGCGCGGCCGCGTCCATCATGGCCAGCAGACTTGTCGCGTAATGGCGTTGTGCCCGCGCGGAACGCACGTGCACGAGTGCCGGATACGTGAGGTGAGTCAGCCGCAAGGTCGTCGCCCACTCCGCCCACGACGCGAAGACCTCGTTATTGCTCTCCAGGCGATTCGTGAGATGCGCTCGCACGAGGAACTCCGGCCCCCACGCCGGCTCCCCGGCCTCCGTCGACAGCTGGGTGACGGCCACCTCGCGATTGGTGTAGATGCCGTAGATCGTCGGCAGGAAGCCGATCATCAGCGCGATCACGATCGGGCCCGTCGCGGCGGCCATGAAGTCAAGGATCGTCTGATCCTGAGTGATGCCCGCATCGAAACCGAGAGTGAACAAGCTCGAGCCCGATTGGGCGAGTGCCATGCCGAAACTGTTGCCGCCGACTCCGTAGATCATGAGTCCGTAGGCGAAGAGGAAACCCACCAGCCAGGCCAGAAGCGTGACGATGATGATCAGCGGTCCGCCCCAGGCCATCACTGAATCGCGTCCCTTGTACGTGCGCCTCATCCGGGCCAGGCCCCACGATGTGTTCACCACCGCGGCCATGATCGTGTTGCTGAAGAAGCTGCGAAGGGCACGAGGCACCACGATGGTGCGCAGAAGACTCACGAGCATGGCAAGGAAGAGGGCGGTACCGAGAATGAAGCAGGCCGTGCGGGAGGCAAATTCCGCAGGACTGACCGTGAGCTCCACAGCCGTCACGTGCAGCATCGGGTGTCCTCTCGATCAGCGGCAGCCGAGCCCCGCGGGATGCCCATCGGTTCGTGAGACGTCACAGCCTCGTCCCTGAAAGCCTATTAGGGCCACCGCTGGGACTTTCCCGCATTGGGGAAGCCATGGGGGAAGCGACTACGCTTCAGGCGTGCTTGGAGACTCCGGGGTGCGCGACACCCTGCTGATCATCGCGATCCTGCTGGGCGGCGCCGCCCTGGCTGTCGCGATCTATGCCGTTGCCCGGCTCTCCCGCCTGCACCGCTCCTACGCCCTGCTCCAGGTGGCCGAGGGGCGCGAGAACTACGTCGACGTGCTCTCCCGCACCCGCGAGGAGTTCGCCGACCTCAACGAGGAGGTGCTCGCCCTCGGCGGAGCCCTCAATCGCACCCGACGTGAACTCGCCGACGCCCTGCGCCACGTCTCGGTCGTGCGCTACGACGCCTTCGGCGACATGGGCGGCCGTTTCAGCTTCTCGGCCGCCATGCTCGACGACAAGGGCGACGGAATCGTCCTCACCTCGATTCACGGCCGCTCGGAGACCCGTACCTACATCAAGGGCCTGGCCGCAGGCGAGAGCGACATCGAGCTCTCGCCTGAGGAGCAGCAGGCCGTGCACGACGCGAAGGGAGTGCAGGCATGACCACCCGCATCGCATTCCTGGGACCGCGCGGCTCCTTCGCGGAGGCGGCCCTGCGCACCCTGGCCATCTCCGATACCGCCGAGCTGATCGCCGCGGCATCCGTTCAGGCTGCACTCGATGCTGCCCGCGACGGCTCCGTCGACTGCGCACTCGTGCCGATCGAGAACTCGGTGGAGGGATCGGTCTCGGTCACCCTCGACGAGCTCGCCAACGGTGAGCCGCTCGTGATCATCGACGAGGCCGTGCTCGCGGTGTCGTTCTCGCTTGTCGTGCGTCCAGGCACCGCGCTGTCGGACGTCACGCGCATCGCGACACATCCGCATGCCGCGGCACAGGTGCGCGGCTGGATCTCGGCGAACCTTCCCGATGCCGTCATGCTGCCCGCACTATCGACTGCCGCTGCGGCACAAGGGCTCCTCGACCCTTCCTGCGGCTACGACGCAGCCGTCGCGCAGCGCATCGTCACCGAGCTCTACGAGGTCGAAGCCATTGCCGACGGCATCGAAGACACGGCCGACGCGATCACGCGCTTCGTGCTCGTGCAGCGCCCCGGCGCCATCCCGGCACCGACAGGCGCCGACAAGACGACGCTCTCTCTGTTCATCCGTCACGATCAGCCGGGCGCACTGCTCGCGATCCTGACCGAGTTCGCAGTGCGCGGGGTGAACCTGACCCGGATCGAGTCACGTCCGACTCGCAAGCAGCTCGGCGACTACTACTTCAGTGTCGATATCGAGGGCCACGTCAACGACGCGCGCGTATCGGAGGCGCTGATGGGCCTGCACCGGGTGTGTCTCGATGTGCGCTACATGGGCTCGTACCCGCGGCATGATGGCAAGGCACCGGTGCTGCGCGATGGCGTGACCGACGGTGATTTCGCAGAGGCCCAGGAGTGGCTTCGACAGTTGAAGGGTGAGATCTGATGCGTTACTTCGTGACCGGCGCCGCCGGCTTCATCGGCTCGCACTTTGTGCGCACCCTGCTCGCAGGCGGCTACGACGAGATCCTGCCCGGCGAGGTCACCGGCGTCACGGTCTACGACAAGCTCACCTACGCGGGCAACCTTGCGAACCTCGAGTCCGTCTCCGACGATCCGCGTTACACCTTCGTGCAGGGCGATATCTGCGACGGGGCACTGCTCGACCAGGTGCTGCCCGGCCACGACGTCGTCGTGAACTTCGCCGCCGAGACCCACGTCGACCGCTCGATCTCCGGCCCGCAGGCCTTCCTGATCACCAACGTGGTCGGCGCGCAGACCCTCTTCGATGCCTGCCTGAAGCATGGCATCCCGCGCACCGTGCACATCGGCACCGACGAGGTCTACGGCTCGATCGACGAGGGCTCCTGGACAGAAGCCGAGCCGCTGATCCCGAACTCGCCTTATTCCGCAGCGAAGGCCGCCGCCGAGATGCTCGTGCGCGCCTACAACGTCACCTACGGGCTCAACATCTCGTCGACCCGCTGCTCGAACAACTACGGGCCGTACCAGTTCCCGGAGAAGGTCATCCCGCTGTTCGTCACCAACCTGATCGACGGCCTGCAGGTTCCGCTCTACGGCGACGGCCTGAACGTGCGCGACTGGCTGCATGTCGACGATCACTGCCGCGGCATTGCGATCGTGTGCGCCAAGGGCGAGCCGGGCCAGTCGTACAACATCGGCGGCGGCCTCGAGCTCAACAACCGCGAGATCACCGAGCGCGTGCTCGACGCGATGGGCGCCGACTGGTCGTCGGTGAAGCAGGTCGAGGATCGCAAGGGCCATGACCGCCGCTACTCGGTCGACGACTCGCGCCTGCGCGCCATGGGCTACGCCCCGCAGCACACCTTCGCCGATGCCTCGCCGAGACCGTCGCCTGGTACAAGGACAACGAGGCCTGGTGGCGCCCGCTCAAGGCGAAGGCTGCCCTCTAGCAATGCGCGTCATCGTCACCGGGGCCAATGGCCAACTCGGCAGTGCACTGGTGGCACTCCTGTCGGCGCGCTCCGCTGACTCCGTGCTCGGCGTCGACCTGCCCGAGGTCGACATCACCGACCCCGTGTCGGTCGCCGCGGTCTTCGACTCCTTCGCCCCCGATGTCGTCATCAACTGCGCGGCCTGGACAGCAGTCGATGATGCCGAGACGAAGGAAGAGCTCGCACTTCGGGTGAACGCCGAGGGCCCGCGCGTTCTCGCGGCGCAGTGCGCAGTGTCGGATGCCTGGCTGGTGCAGATTTCCACCGACTACGTCTTTTCGGGCGAAGCGACCTCGCCCTACCTCGAGTCGGCACCCGGCGACCCGCGCTCGGCCTACGGCCGCACCAAGCTCGCGGGCGAGGTGGCCGTGCTCTCCGAGCTACCCGCGCGCTCGTACATTGTCCGCACCGCCTGGCTCTACGGGCTACAGGGATCGAACTTCGTGAAGACGATGCTGAAGCTCGAGAAGGAGCGCGAGACGGTGTCGGTCGTGACCGATCAGGTCGGCCAGCCGACCTATGCCGGCGATCTCGCGGCGCAGATCATCGCACTTCTCGATGTACGCCCGGCCGCCGGCATCTTCCATGCCACCAACAGCGGGCAGTGCTCGTGGTTCGAGTTCACCCAGGCGATCTTCTCCGCCATCGGGGCTGACCCGGCTCGCGTGCTGCCCACTGACTCGACCTCGTTCGTGCGCCCGGCACCGCGGCCGGCCTACTCAGTGCTCGGGCACGATGCCTGGGCCGCGGCCGGCATCCCCGAGATGCGCGACTGGCACGAGGCGCTCACGGCCGCCTTCGCCGATGGTCTCTCTGCTTAACTCGACTCGCTCGCCCACTACAGCCGGAGACTCGCATGCCGATCAAGAAGCTCATTCGCACGATCCCCGACTTCCCGAAGCCGGGCATCATGTTCCGCGATGTCACCACGCTGTTCCAGGATCCCGAGGGCTTCCGCACCGTGATCGAGATCCTGCGCGAGCGCTATGCCGATCAGGAGATCGATGCAATCGTCGGCGTCGAGTCACGCGGCTTCATCGTCGGTGCACCGCTGGCCATGGCCCTGGGCACTGCCTTCATCCCGATGCGCAAGCCCGGCAAGCTGCCCGCGGCGACGCACTCTGAGACATATGAGCTCGAGTACGGCACCGACGAGCTGCACATCCACGTCGACGCGATCAAGCCCGGCGAGCGCATCGTGATCATCGACGATCTCCTGGCCACCGGGGGCACGGCGCGCGCCGCCGCTCGGCTGGTACGGCACTGCGAGGGCCTGATCGTCGAGGCGGCCTTCATCGTCGACCTGCCCGACCTCAAGGGCCACGAGAAGCTCGAAGACGATGGCGTGCCGGTGTTCGCGATCTGCGAGTTCGAGGGCGACTAGCCTGCGAGGCGGGCGCGCCGCGCCTGCGCGATGTACTCGGGCACGATCACGCCGATGGCCAGCGCGAAGGCCACGCCCGAGGTGATGACGAACAGCACGTCGGGCAGCAGTAGCCCATGTATCACCCATGCGGTCGAGGCGCAGATGCCGATCCACCAGGTGAGGATCGAGACTTCCGAGGGCGTGACATCGCGCATTGTCGTGAATGACTTCGCGACCTGCGGCACGCGGATGATCGTCGCTGCGAGCATCAGCGTGAGCACGACCGGCATCGGGAAGAGGATGCCGATCACGAAGAAGAGCACGGCGAGTGCATAGATGCCAACGCCGACTGAGGTAGGCGCCGTGGAGTCCCTGGCGCGCAGCAGGCCGAGCACCAGCACGATGAGAATCGTGTTGGTGAAGATATTCGAGATCGTGCCGGCAACGTTGCCCGTGCGAATGCAGTAGCCGAACCACATGGCATAGGTGCACAGGAACATCGCCCAGGTGAGCAGCGAGACCCCGACGCCCGACCTATCGCGCCACACCTTCCAGGCCTGCGGAATCACCATGATGATGGTGAAGAAAGCAGCAGTGAAGCCGGCAAGCAGGGCGATGCTGTGCTGTGACATCTCGCGACCTCCCTCCGACCGGTGCGTGCTTAGCGGAAGAGGAGATCCAGTACGTCAGCGACAGCCTCGCCGGCGACATCGCCCATGACGAAGTCAGCGCAGGCGGCAGTATCGCGATCGGCATCGCCCATGGCCACGCCGACACGAGCCCACTTCAGGGCCTCGCGGTCGTTGAAGGAGTCGCCGAACATCAGGGTCTTCGCCGGGTTGATGTCTAGACGCGTGCAGAGCGCGGCTAGGCCGGTGGCCTTGTTGACGTTCTGGGGCCCGAGATCCATCCATGCGACATCACTGACGCCGAAGACAACGGAGTGCAGCCCGAGGGAGCGGGCGATATCACCGAAGCCCTGGTCGCGGTGCGCATCACTGCGCACCACCACGCGGGTCACCGGCCGGCTGGTGAGGTGCTCGAACGGAACCTCGAGCACCTGCTTGGAGATGTAGTCGGTACCGATGAGGCTCGTCGTGCGCAGGGTGCCGTCGATGTCCTCGACCGCGAACACGGCGTCGGGGAGGATCGGCGAGATCTTCGAGAGCAGTTCGGTCGGATCGAAGGTCGTTGCCTCGATCACCGACTCCGGGTTGATGGTTGCGAGCACGGCACCGTTCGAGCAGATCGCCCAGCCCTCCATGCCGGCAGCGCGGGCAACTCCCGTCGTCAGGCTCAGCGAACGACCGGTGCACGGAATGACAGTGGCGCCGGCAGCCTGCACGCGCAGGATCGCATCGCGCACGCGCTCGTGCACGACATCGCCATGCTCGACAAGGGTGTCATCGAAATCGATGGCAATGAGCTCGGGCTCGAAATCGAGCGGGAAATCCTTCAGCACAGCGGCTACTAGCCCTTCGGGGTGAACGCCGACACGCCGCCGAGGAACGGGCGTAGGGCCTGCGGGATGACAACAGAGCCGTCGGCCTGCTGATGGTTCTCGAGAATGGCCACGATGATGCGCGGCATCGCCACGAGCGTGCCGTTCAGGGTGGCGAGTGGCTGGGTCTTGTCGCCGTCGCGCATGCGGATCTTCAGGCGACGAGACTGGAACTCAGTCGTGTTCGAGGTTGAGGTGACCTCGCGGTAGGTGCCCTGGGTAGGGATCCAGGCCTCGATATCGAACTTGCGTGCCGCGCTGCTGCCGAGATCGCCGGTGGCGACATCGATCACGCGGTACGGGATCTCGAGGGCATTGATGAAGTCCTTCTCCCACTGCAGCAGGCGCTGATGCTCGTTCTCGGCATCGGCCGGATCGCAGTAGACGAACATCTCGACCTTGTCGAACTGGTGCACGCGGATGATGCCGCGGGTGTCCTTGCCGTAGGTACCGGCCTCGCGCCGGAAGCAGGAGGACCAGCCCGCGTAGCGGATCGGGAGTTCCTTCGCGTCGATGATCTCGTCGGAGTGATACGCCGCGAGCGGCACTTCCGACGTACCGACGAGATAGAGATCATCGGCCTCGAGGCGGTAGACGTTCTCGGCCGCCTGGCCCAGGAAGCCCGTTCCGTCCATCGCGCTCGGAAGAACCAGGCTCGGCGTGATCATCGGGATGAAGCCATTGGCCGCGGCCTGTGCCATCGCCATGTTGAGCAGCGCGAACTCGAGCTGGGCGCCGACGCCGCGCAGGTAGAAGAAGCGCGAGCCGGAGACCTTCGCGCCTCGCGCGGTGTCGATTGCGCCGAGGATCTCGCCGATGTCGAGGTGATCCCTCGCCTCGAAGCCCTCGGCCGCGAAGTCACGCGGGGTGCCGACGTGCTCGAGGACGACGAAATCCTCCTCGCCGCCGACGGGGGAGTCGAGGTTGACCAAGTTCGACAGCTGCAGGAAGAGCGCGTCGGTCGCCTCGCCCTGCTCATTGGCCGCAGCCTCGGCGGCCTTGGTGCGCTCGGCGAGATCAGTGGCCTTGGCCATCAGGGCATCGAGCTCGGCCTGGGCGGCGGCCTTCGCGTTGTCGTCCGACGCCTTCTTGAGCGCGCCCTGCAGGGGGCCGATCTCCTTGCCGATCAGCTTCTGCTGGTTGCGCAGCTCGTCGAACTGGGCCTGGGCCGCGCGCTTGGCGGCATCGGCCTCGATGAGGCGGTCGACGAGGGTGACGTCCTCGCCGCGGCGGCGCTGGGACTCGCGAATTCGGTCGGGGTCGGTGCGCAGAATCTGGGGATCGATCACGAGCCCAGCCTACGGGGCGAGGCGAGGGCCCCGTGAGGGCGTGCTGAGGGGCACAAGGCGCTCCGAGCGGCCGGGCGACTCCGGAGGAGACGAGGTAACCGACAGGCATTTTGACCGTTCATCTCCGTATGCCACACTTTTCGGGCTTTGCCCGCATGAGGCGGGCTCGAGCGGAGAGGTATGCGAGTCGAGTGGACTACAACTGGCTGACCCCGAAGGCACTTGCACAGCCCGCCGGGGACAAGGGATGGGGCTCCTTCGTGACGGAGCGGATCAGTGCCGGCGAGACGATCGTGGGCTTCGGCGGCTGGATGATCCCGCGAGACGTCCTCTCCACCCTGTCAGCCGACCGACAGGCCAGGTCGATCCAGGTCGATGAAGATCTCTACCTCGTGTCCTCCGACGTCCGGGAGCCCGGCGACATGCTCAACCACTCCTGTGACCCGAACTGCGGGCTGTCGGGATCGCAGATCCTCGTCGCGATGCGCGATATCGAGGTCGGCGAGGAGCTCACCTTCGACTACGCCATGTGCGACGCCTCCGACTACGACGAGTTCACCTGCCTGTGCGGCAGCGCTGCCTGCCGGGGCATCGTGACCGGCTCCGACTGGCGCGATCCGGTTCTCCAGGCGAAGTACATGGGCTACTTCTCGCCGTACCTGATGAAGCGCATCGCGGCTCTGCCGACTGTCTAAGCGCGACTGCGTCTCCTTCATCCAACGTCGCGCTTCGTTCGCGCTCTCTCTGCGATCGCGCAGACGATCAGCCGATTGTCAGGCCTGATGTCACCGAACTCGTGTAGTCGGTCGTCGCGTTCGACCCCGAGTACAGCGCGTTGATTCCTGCCATCAGCACGAAGGTGTCGCCCCAGACGTAGGAGCCCTCCTTCGCGATCCTGTTCACGTTCGAGGTCTGCTGCAGCATCACGCCCGGGTTCGAGGAGTCCTTGGCCAGTACCGGCACGGTCGAGATCGCCTTGAGCGTGGTGCGTGCGTAAGGCTCGTACGCGACGGTGCGCAACTGCTGCTGCTCGGCGAACTGGCCGAGCAGGATGAACCCGTTCGCCGCGATCGCTGACGCCGAGGAGTCGCGTGGGGAGCCTGCGGCGGCGTCGAAATCCCACGCGGGCACGCACTGCGCATCGAGATGACCCATCCAGAAGTGAGCGGTGGTCTCGGCTGCGTCAAGGAAGGCCTGATTGCGCGTGAGCTGATACGCCCGGGCGAAGCCGAAGATCGCCCACGCCTGACCGCGTGACCAGGTGCTGTCGACGCTCATGCCCTGCCCTGCCACGGGGCCGATCAGCGCACCCGTGGTCGGATCGAAGGTCATCCGGTGGAAGGTGGAGCCGTCATCGCGGATGAAGGTGTTGATCAGCGTCATGAGGTGCTGCTCGCCGCGTGAGCGAAGTTCCTCGCCCTCCGTGCCGCCGAGGATCATTCCCGCCTCGATGAGCAGCGGCGCATTCATGGCCGAGTCGATAATCAGGCCCCACTGGCCGTCATAGGTGCCCGACTGGATCGCCTTCACGTTCGGGTTCCAGCGAGTCGACAGTGAGCGGGCCGCTTCGAGGAAGGCCGTCCGATAGGCCGAACGTCTCTTCGCATTCGGGTCCAGGCGCATGCCGAGTTCCATCGGAATGCCGACCATGAACCCGAGGTCGTGCGTGCCCTCCCAGTCGGCGAGGGGCAGCAGGGCCTTTGTCCAGCTGCGGGCCTTCTTCAGCCACGCCTTGTCGCCTGTTCGCTGGTACATCAGCCACATCGACGACGGGAAGAAACCCGAAGTCCAGGCCTTCGGGCCGGTGCGCTCATACGACGACTGCTGGGTGAGCGCACCGATCGGATACTTGCGCGGATTGAAGTCGGCGGCTGCGCTGAGCTTGGCATTGGCAAGTGCGAAGAGCGATCCACGGTCGTAGGCGGAGAAGAGTCCGGGAGTCGCGTCGCAAGTCTGCACGTTCGCACTGCGCGCGACGAGACGGACGCTCGCGCTCGGCTCGGCGCTCGCCGAGGCACTCGAGCAGCCCTGCAGCAGCAGTGCACTGGCCACGCCAAGGGTCACGGCGAGCACCGACGTGCGCCTAGAACCGCTGCTGTTCACCTCTAGAGTCTAGGCATGGCTCGGCTGCCGATTACCTACGTCGATGTCTTCGCGGCGCGTCCGCACGAGGGCAACCACCTGCCGGTCGTTCACGCCGCGGATCTTCTCTCCGAGTCGACGATGGAGGCATACGCGCGACGCACTCGACAGTCCGAGACGTCATTCCTCCAGGCACCGACAGTGAGCCAGGCTGACTATCGCAACCGAATCTTCACCGTCGAATCCGAGATTCCCTTCGCCGGGCATCCGACTCTCGGCGCCGCTGCTGCACTGTGCCATCACGCGGGTACTCCTACCCGCGAGCTCTGGCAGCAGTCGATGCATGGGGTGCATCGGGTACTCGTGAGCCTCGACGGGGATTCCGGCAGCGTCTCGATGGAGCAGAGCGGCTGCGAGTTCGGTGAGATCATCGATGCCGGCGACATCGCTCGCTCGTTGGGCATATCCGTCGAGGCACTTCACCCGACTCTCCCGGCGCAGGTGCTCTCGACCGGCCTGCCCATGATCGTCGTGCCGCTCGTCTCGATCGCGCCACTGCGATCGGCTCGGCTGGATCGCGACGCCCTCGGACACGCGCTCGAGTCGGTCGTGGCAGAGAGCGCAATGTCGTTGAACTGCTACGTGGTCGCCGAGGAGTCCGAAGGCGAATGGTCAGCGCGAAGCTTCAGCCTCGACGTCGTCGGCGGCGAGGATCCCGCCACAGGCTCGGCCGCCGGCCCCTTCGGCGCCTACTTGCGCGATCGCCTCGGGCTCATTCGGCTTGGCATCTCCCAGGGTGTCGACATGGGCGAGCCCAGTCGCCTGCGGGTCGATACCTCGGATGGAATCGTCGTCTCCGGTGACGTGCACGTGGTCGCGACAGGAATGGTCTCCCTGCAGGAAGGGTGATTCGGCGCGCGGTGCGATCAGGAGCCCTCAGGCGCGGACGAGGAGCACGAGCTTGCCCGTGATCGCACCGGCCTCGATGAGTGCATGCGCATCGCCGGCCTCGTCAATCGGCATCACTCGATCGACGACCGGCTTCACGATGCCTGCCGCGATCCATGGCCACACAGCACGCTCGACTGCTGCGCAGATTGCTGCCTTCTCGGAGTCGGGCCGCCCGCGCAGGCCGGTGGCCGTGATAGCCGCGTTCTTGCGCAGCATCGTGTTGAGGTTCAACTCGGCCTTGATGCCGCCCTGCAGGCCGACGACGACAAGGCGACCATTGCGCGCAAGCGCATGGATATTGCGCTCGAGATACTTGGCGCCCATGTTGTCGAGGATGACGTCGACTCCGCGTCCGCCGGTCTCGGCCTTGATGACCTCGACGAAATCCTGCTCGTTGTAGTTGATGAGTACCTCGGCGCCGAGAGCCTCGCACACGTCGAGCTTTGCCCGGCTGCCTGCGGTCACCGCGACTCGCGCACCGAGCGCTCGTGCGACCTGTATCGCGAAGGTGCCGATGCCGGAGCCGCCGCCGTGGATGAGCACCCACTCGCCCTCGGTCAGGTGCGCGGTCATGACGAGATTGCTCCACACCGTGCAGGCCGCCTCGGGCAGTCCGGCAGCGGTGACGAGATCGATGCCGGCGGGAACGCTCATGACCTGGCCGGCGGGCACGGCCACCTGCTCGGCGTAGCCACCGCCGGAGAGCAGGGCGGTCACCTGATCGCCCACGTTCAGATGCGTGACCCCGGATGACACTGCGGCGATGGTGCCGGAGCACTCGAGACCCATGATGCGCGTGGCTCCGGCGGGCGGGTCGTAGAAGCCCTGGCGCTGCAGAAGGTCAGCGCGATTGACCGCGGTGGCAGTGACGTTGATCAGGACCTCGCCGGCGTTCAGCTCAGGCGACGCCACCTCGACCCAGTGCATCGCCTCCGGGCCGCCCTTGCCGCCGTCGACCTCTATCGCCTGCATGCTCACCCGTGAAGGCTAGTGGTCGCCATGTCGCCCATTCGCGGAGCGGATCACGACGAGACGGTCGCCGGCCTGCAGGGTCTGCGAGCCATCATCGTCGAAACGCATCACGGTGCTTCCGCGCATGATCGCGAGTACAAGCTGACCGGAGGTGTCGAGATCCGAGGGATGGCGGCCGACTTCCGAGGGAAGCACGTCTCGCTCGGTGACATCGAGACCGCGCGCCGAGTCGAGGAGATCCTCCATCAGCTCGCCGGCCACGGGGGCGACGAGGGAGAGGCCCATGAGATGGCCGGCGGACTCCGCGGTCGGAATGACGGTGTTCGCCCCTGATTGGCGCAGGATGTCGGCGTTGACTGACTCACGAGCGGATACGACGATGGTCGCGGTCGGGGACAGACGCCGAGCAGTCAGCGTGCACAGCACCGTGGTGTCATCCTCATCGACGGCGATGATGACGCGGGATGCGCGCTGGATCACCGCATCAATCAGAACGTCCTCGCGTCGGCCGTCTCCGATAACACCGACGTAGCCCAGGCGCGTGGCCTCATCGATCGCTGCGCGGTCCTCCGAGACGATGACGATGTCCTTGGGCGAGGTGCCGGAGTCGACGACCGTGCGCGCTGCGCTGCGGCCCTTGACGCCGAACCCGATGATGATCGTGTGATCCTGCACGTTCTTCCTCCAGCGTGATGAGCGGAATTCCTCGCGCGTGCGACGGGTGAGCACCTCGACAGTCGTGCCGACCAGCACGATGAGGAAGAGGAACCTCAAGGGAGTGATGACCAGCACGTTCGCGAGCCGGGATGACTGGCAGATCGGCACGATGTCGCCATAGCCGGTCGTCGAGAGGGAGACCGTGGCGTAGTAGATCGCATCGAGCGGGGTGAGCGTGCCGGTGATGCCGCGATCGGCGTAGCAGTCTCGCTCGAGGTAGACGGTGAATGCGGTGATCAGCAGGGCGGCGAGGGCTACGCCGAAACGCAGGGCGATATTCGCGACGGGGCCGAGCCTGTTGCTGGAGAAGCGAAGGCGGCCGCTGCCCGGCCCGTCGGAGGGCTGGAGACGGAAGCGTCCGCCCTCGCTGCGCTGTTCTGGCACGAAGCGACTATCCCATGCTCGTGCGGGCCGCGTGATTAGGAGGTGACGGTGGATTCCAGCAGGCGCTTGCCGGCGGCGCGCTCGCGCAGGATCAGCACGACGACAACGACCGCGCCGATGAGGGCGATCGCGCCGCTGAGAATCGCGGGTGCACCGAGCAGCTTGATCGCGGTAGCGGCCAGCACGATCATCAGCAGCCAGCGCAGGCGGTGACCGTCGTAGCGCGAGGAGAGACGGGCTCCGAGGTAGATGCCCGGAATCTGGCCGATGAGCAGCGAGACCACGACGGCGATGCTGATGTCGCCGAAGCCGGCGTGCGCGATCGCGCCGGCAATGAGCATCGGCACGGCCTGGGTCAGGTCAGTGCCCACCAGGATCGACGGGCGCAGAAGCGGGTAGAGCAGCAGCATCACGGTAACGATCAGCGAGCCGGAGCCCACCGAGGTCATGCCGACAATCGCGCCGACGAAGAAGCCGAGCAGCATGGTGCGCACGATCTTCACGGGCATGTCGGTGCCCTGTTGCGGCTGCTCGCCACGAATGCGCTTGGCGCGAGCGGCCACGAAGTTCTTGGCGATCATCGCGGCGAGGGCCAGGATCAGCACCCAGCCGATCCAGGTGCGGATCGTCTCGCTGGCCTCGTCGGTGTTCAGCACCTTCGCGAAGCTCAGGGTGCCGATGCGCACGCCGGGAATCGCGCCGGCGGAGAGCCAGCCGACCAGGCCCCAGTGTACGGTCTTCGCGCGGATGTGCACCCACGCACCGACCGGCTTCATGATCGCGGAGGCCACGACATCACTGGAGACGGCGGCGGCGGGGTTGATGCCGAAGATGAGCACGAGCATCGGAGTCACCAGAGCGGCACCGCCCATGCCGGTGAGGCCGACCATGATCCCGGCGATCAGGCCGCCGAGGGAGAGGGCGAGATCGAGGTCTCCGAGGCTCATTGTGCTGAGGGTAATGACTTCCCTCCGCTTTTACTACTTAATAGGTAGACAAAGAGGTAAAGGCGGAGTGTCGAGGGAAGGACGGGCCGGCTCAGGCCAGTGGGATGTAGTGCAGGACGTCGCCGCGGTAGCCCGCCCCCGGCGGGCAGATCGCCACGGCATCGGCCCGCGCCCAGCCGACCAGCCCCGCAGGGCCGTCCTCCGCCAGCGGACGCAGCAAGGTGGCACCGTCGCGCGTCTCGCGGCGCACCGGAGCCAGCCGCGTGTCATCGGCATAGTCCGCGGCAGGCGCATCGTCGAGCAGCACGCCCGTCGGATGATCGATGACGTTCGTGCGCCCGCTCATCGCGCGGAGCAACGGACCCACGAGCGTGACAAGGCCGGCGAGGGCCGCAGCGGGGTGACCTGGAAGGCCCACGAGGATGCGTCCGTCGGGAAGCCGGGCCATGAGCATCTGCGCACCGGGGGTGACACTGACTCCATCGATCAGCCAGCGCGCGCCGAGATCACCGATCACCTGGCGCACGTGATTGCCGGGCGCCGGCTCCGTGGATCCTGTCGTGATGATGACATCGACGTTCGCGTCATCGATCTCGGTCAGCAGCAGCTCTGCGGTGTCAGGTGCCCGTTTCGCTGGATTGCCGATGCCGCCGTTCGCGCTGATGAACGAGGGAATGGTCATGCCGAGTGCATCGCGCACGCGTCCTTCCCGCGGCATGCCATGAGACAGCAGCGAGCGTCCGAGAACGATGAGCCCGACGGTCGGCGGCTTCACGATGTCGATGGTGTCGTGGCCGGTGGCCGCTGCGAGTGCGAGCACCGCGGGGGTCACGATCGAGCCTGCGGCCACGAGCTCATGCCCGGCAGGGCCGAGATCACCCTGACGAATGATGCCGCTGCCGAAATCCGGCCGAGCACGCTCATCCGGCACGCCACTGAGCGGATCGCAGGCGAAGACGTGCACCGAGCCACTGCTGCTGGTCTCCGAGACAGAGTCGGCGAGAGCGAGGACTGCATCGGTGTGATGGGGAATGGCATCACCGGCTCGCACGCTCACTGCCTCGCCCGGACCGACAGTCGAGTCGAGCACCAGCGACCACGGGCCCTCACCGCAGACGGCGTAACCATGAAAGGCAGCCGCGTCATGGGCCGGATCATCGGCAAGCGTGGAGAGCGCGCGGGAGAGAACGCCGCCGGCAGCCTCGTCGAGACGCGCCTTCACGCTCGGCAGGGCTCCTGAGCACGTAGCCGCTACATGATGCGCCTGAGCCCAGCTCAGGACACCGTCGAGGCCAATCGTGCTCACGGGGTCATGCTGGCACGCGCGGTGTCTGCTTCTCGCGAATGGGTCGTGTCGGGGCGGGAGCCGGGACGAAACCGCGGGCGATCAGCGCGAAGACGATGATCGCGCTGATGGCGACGAGGAAGGCGAGCGACCATGAAGCCAGGGCATCAGTGCCGGCCAGCACGTAGTGAGCCGTGGCGAGCGGCCACGCGGCATAGGCCAGGTAGTGACTGCGCTTGAACCACGCATTGCCGCGCTTGCCCAGCCGAGGCCTGATGCGACCGATGATCGTGACGGGAATCAGGATCCAGAAGGCGATGGTGCCGAGAGCGACATCGAAGGCCTTCCACGGGGCGGTGCCCGGAATCAGGATCTGGCCGATCGTGAAGCTCACGGAGTGATCGAAGATCAGCAGGATCATGTGAAGAACCAGGAAGAACAGCGCCGTGACCCCGAGCCAGCGATGCATGTCGAGCAGGCGCATCGGAGAGGCAACCCTGCCGAGTAGCCGGGTGCGCAGCAGGATGCCCCAGATGACCACGGCCGAGAGCAGGCCCCAGGCAGTCAGCCCGCTGGCGCGAATAGCCAGCCAGGTCCAGGGAAGCTCACTCATCGCCTAGCAACCCCAGCGGCGTCATCAGCACGTGCACGAGCTCGTTCTCGTCGAGCCACTCCTCGGCCTTCTCGCTGCCCAGCAGGAGTGCCGTCGTGGCAGCGACCTCTGCCCACCACCCCGTGGAGGCGGCGATCGTGGCCTGCACGAGATCAGTGCGCGCGACATCGCCGGTGCGCGGGTCAATCACGTGATGACGCCCGTCGGCCCAGACGCGCTTGAGTGTCGTGGACGTCGCGACCGCACCGTGATCAGTGCCGGCCTCGAACTCGAGATGGCGCACGACACGATCATCGACATCGAGGGGAAGTCGTTCATCGAGAATGGCCATGACCCACGGTGCATCGCTTCCCGGCGAGCCGGCGAACACGATGTCGCCGCCGAGATTGACGAGCACGCCGTCAGCGCCGGAATTCATAAGCTCCTCGACGATGATGTCGGCGGCCAGGCCCTTGCCGATCGCTCCGGGGTCGAGGCCGACACCTGCGGGAAGCGAGATCGTCATCGCTTCCTCGTCGATGACGATGTCGCCCATGCCCGGCGCTCGCGAGACCTGAGCGGTCACCATGGCAATGGCATCGCGGGCGATGACGGAGGCGAAGTCGCGGTCGTATCCGAGTGCGTTCATCGACTCGATGACGGTCGGATCGAAGAGGCCGCCGGAGGCCTGCCAGGCCTCGCGCATGATGTCGACGAGGGTGAGGAGATCCTCGGAGACCGTCACGGGGCCCGTGCCGGCGAGTGAGTTTAGGTGAGTGAGCTCGCTCGTGGCCCGAAAGCGTGACCAGCACTGCTCCAGCAACTCGACGCGATGCGCACCGGCCTTCGCCAGTTCCGCGGCGCCCGGGCCGTAGACGAGGAGCTCGCAGTCGGTGCCCATGGCGCGGAAGGCAAGACTCTCGGGCAGCATCTCGGACTCCACGACCGCCACGCTAGTCGCTGCATCGCCGGCCACCTGCGAGCGCAGGACCTGCATGCTCATGACTAGCTCGACTTGGACTGTGCCTGCGGGCGAGGCGCAGCCTGCTGCTGCTGAACCTGTGCCTGCGGGCGAGGCGCGGGCTTGGCTGCCGGTGCAGGTGCCTGAACCTCGGGCTGGGCCTGGGCCTGCTGCGGTGCAGGAGACGTGACCTTGGCCTTCGCCTTCGCCTTCTGCTTGAGTGCCTTCGCCTTCGGCGTCTTGATCGATGCACCGGACTTTGCGGAGGGCACCGCAGCCTGCTGCGCTGCGCCGTTCAGGGAAGCAGCGGCGAGAGCGAGCTGATCGCGATAGTCAATGAGCTTCAGGCGCTCGGCCTCGAGCTGGGCAGCGTATTGATCGAGTTGCTCCTGCGTGAGCCCTGTCGACGTGGTCGCGGCGACGAGCGTCGCATCAGTGACCTCGGTTGCATCCTGTGCGCTCGCGGCCTGTGCATCCTGAGTCGTGCGCACGGCAATGACGCCGACGAGACCCGCGCATGCGGCTGCGGCGAGTCCGGCGGACACCACCTTGTCTGTGGTCGAGTGTCCGCGGCGGCTGGGCCGGCGTACCTGAGAATTAGTCATCGTCGTGATCGCCTTCGTGTGATTCATGGTGCTCGGACTCGTTCTCATGCTCGGCGGACTTGTGCTCGTCGTCGCCCTTGGCCGGCTTTGCCGAGGCGGGCGCATTCGGTGCCGGCACGGTCACGATGATCGGCTTCGGCTCCTTGAGGACCTTCCAGTCGAAGACCTCTGAGCCGGTGGCACCGGTGAAGACGTAACCGACGAGCCGTGAGCCATCGGCCTTGTCGACCGTGACAGCCCATGAGTCGTACCCGTCGTGCTGCGCGCGGGATACTTCGGCGACCGTTGCCGTGCCGTCGACCTGGCCCATCACGATGTCAGTGGCCTGGGCGGCGGTGAGACTGCGCGCGGCCTGAGTCACCGGAGTCGCGGACGCCTGCACCTTCGGCTTCGCCGAGGCAGTGCCTGACTTGGCCGAGGGGGTCGATGCGGGCTCAGATGGGGTGGTGACGACGGCATCGACGATCACCGCACTCGCGGGAGCCACGGGCACGATCTCGGGAAGAGGTGCGATCTCGATCGGCGAGAGACCGCCGTTCGTGTTCGGCTGGTCATCGACCACGGCGATATCGCCGACAGCCTGCGCCGAGGACGCCGCGGTGTTGATCGCGGCGAGTGCGGCTACGGACCCGGCCACGAGCACGCCGGCTGCTGCCGCGGTGCCGATCAGGGCTGATGAGCGCTTCATGGTTACTCCTTCTCGCCGAGGCTGCCTCGGTATGTCATGAAGTTATGCGGGCAGCACCCAAGGGGGACCCAAGGAAAGGTAAGGCCCGGGTTAAATGGATTCGCCTTTCGCAATCCCTCATGAGGGGTGCCTCGCGAGCGCGCACAACAGCCGCCTGCGGACATGCCACGATGAGCCCGTGAAGGTTCTTGTCGTCGAGGACGACCCCGCGATCTCCGGCCCCCTAGTCGAGGGTCTTGTCCGCAACGGGTTCGAGGTCGAGCACGTGGCCTACGCCACCCAGGTCGTCGCCGCGGCAACGGATGCCGACGTGGTCATCCTGGATCTCGGCCTGCCCGATGGCGATGGCCTCGAGGTGCTTCGTGAGCTTCGTCGCAACTCCGACGTGCCCGTCATCATCGCGACCGCTCGCGGCGAGGAGACTGATCGCATTGTCGGTCTCGAGTTAGGTGCCGATGACTACGTGGTGAAGCCGTTCAGCGTGCGTGAGCTCGCCGCACGAGTTCGCGCAATCGCGCGCCGTCGCCGCAATGAGCCGACTGTCGGGGGCGGGCGCGTCCTCGTGGATCGCACGCGTCATGTCGTGACGGTCGACGGCGCGGAGATCGACCTCACCGCGAAGGAATTCGACCTGCTCGCCGTGCTGGCAGAAGAGCCCGGCCGCGCCGTATCGAGACAGGAGCTCTTCTCGCGTGTCTGGGATCCGGTGTGGATCGGCACGGGCAAGACACTCGACGTTCACATCGCGACCCTGCGCAAGAAGCTCGGCGATGCGTCTCTTGTCGAGACCGTGCGCGGTGTGGGCTACCGACTCGGCGAGGGTGCTGCGTGACCAAGCGTCTTGTCATCGCAATGACAGCGCTCGTTGCTCTTGTCGCGATCGCGCTTGCAGTTCCGCTCGCGATCATCGTCGCCAATGATCAACGAGATCAGTTCATCTCCCGGCTCGAGGTGGCAACGCTGAGCGCTGCTTCGGTTCTCTCCTCGCAGCCGCGCGAGCTGTGGGCGAATGAGACCCGAGACATCCACGAGGCGACGGGCGCTCGCGTCATTGTCGTGGGCACTGACGCGACGCTCATTGCCGACAGCAGCGACTCCGCCCTCGATCGGGCCTTCGACCGGCCGGAGATCACCAAGGCACTCGAGGGCTACCTGACCACTGATGTGCGCTCCTCGTCGACGCTGGGCACCGATCTTCGTTACGTCGCGGCACCCGTGGTGCAGAACCAGCAGGTCAGCGGCGCGGTGCGCCTGTCGATTCCCGAGGACGAGGTCACCAATGTCGTGCGCTCGACCCAGAAATGGCTGCTGCTCTTCGTGATCTCCGTGATGGCCGTGGCGGCAGTCGTGGCCTGGCTGCTCGCACGATCGATTGCCTCGCCCCTGCGTCGGCTGGCCGACGTGGCTCACTCGTTGCCCGACGATCTCACCCTGCGCGCCTCGGAGACAGACGGCCCGACGGAAGTGCGCTCGGTCGCATCGGCGCTGAACACGACTGCCGGAAAGCTCGACGGGATCCTGGCGCGCACGGAGCGTGTTGCCGCGGACGCCTCGCATCACCTGCGCACCCCGCTCTTCGGCGTGCGACTGCGACTCGAGGCCATCGAGGACATCACCACAGAGGACGCCGTGCGTGCCGAGGCGATCGCGGCCACCGCGGAGGTCGATCGACTCACGCATCGCATCGATCAGGTGCTCTCACTGGCCCGCACCGATTCCGGCAGCACGGCAGTGCAGCGAATGAATGCGTCCTCCAAAGTCTCGGGTCGCATCATCGAGGCCGAGCTCATCGCCCATGAGAACGAAATCGAGCTGACGGGTGACATCGACGCGGACCTGTGGATTATGTCGAGTGAGGGCACCGTCGCCAAGATCACCGATGAGCTGCTCAGCAATGCGATGTCATACGCGCGATCTCGCATTCACGTGACGCTGCGCAGGGAAGGGCGCGACGTCGTGCTCGCTGTCGGCGACGACGGCCCCGGCATTGCCGTCGAGGAGCGCGAATCCGTCTTCCAGCGATTCACGCGTGGCAGTGCGGCCGTGCCGGGCGGTTCAGGCCTGGGCCTCGCACTCGTCCAGGAATCCGCGCGTGCAGCCGGCGGTGATGCGACAGCGGGACAGTCACGGCTCGGTGGACTCGAGATCCGCGTCAGCTTCCCTGCGGCTGACTAGGCGGCAGGAACGACTCTTCCGATGCCGCTGAACGTGCGTCCCCACCACGAGCCGTGAATCGGACTCACGCGCACGCCCTTGCCGTGCCCGGCTGCGTCGACCATCTTGCCGCCGCCGATGTAGATGCCCACATGATGAGCGCCGCGCTTGAAGAAGAAGACGAGATCGCCGGGCTGGGCGTCCTTCGTGCGAATCTTCTTCACGATGCTGAACTGCGAGCGCGACTGATGGGGGAGCGTCTTGCCGGTGACCTGCTTGTACACGTAGCGGGTAAGGCCTGAGCAGTCGAAGGCATTGGGGCCGGCTGAGCCTGCCGAGTAGCGGTCGCCGATCTGGGCCTTGGCGACCTTCACCAGCTTCATCCGCAGGGTCTGAATCTGCGCCTTGCGGATCTGGGCAGCAGTCGGCTTTGCCTGCGGCACAGTGCCGAGGCGGGCGATCATCACGGTGGAGTGCACCTGGGTGGGAGTGGCAGCAGCCGCCGGCGCGGAGCCGGAGGGCAGCATGATCGTGATGATCAGTGCTACGAGTGCCACGACAATGGCGGCCCACTGGAGGCCGGCGGAGCGCAAAACCGTACGCACGCGGTTCCCTTCGAGATCCGCTTCCCAGGTGAGCTGACGGACTCGGGCCTTGAAGGTTGCCCTACGACGACATCCCCGGTTCTGGGTTCTGCCGCCGATTCGCCCCATGGGTCGGCTGACTGCTCCGACCCGGGTGGTTCCCCGGTACACCGTCCCCGTTGCGGCTGCGAAAAAAGCCTTGGCAGATCTGGTGATTCAGCGTGCTGACGGTGGTCCGCGAGTGCGGTCCTGTGGCCGACAACCCGAGTGACGTTACGGAAGGGATCCGTAGCCCGCGAGCTAACTATCCGCATAACGGACGCCTTATCGGGGGTGGTGTGGGATGGGCCACATCGTCACTTACGCCCCAGTAACAACATTAAGGGACGAATCGGACGTGCGGCAGACCGAGCAATAGCCCGATCAAGGCGTGCGAAGTGCCGCCGCCAGACGGCCGAGATTGGCCTGCCAGTCGGCATCGTGCTCCACGCGCCGCCTCGCGTTGTCGACGAGATCCTGCGGGAAGCGCGCCGTGACCTCGATCAGGCAGTCGGCGAGCGCACCGACATCACCGACGGGGAAGAGATGACCGGTCCGACCCTCCGTCACCCAGCCGCGATTGCCGGGCGTATCGCTGGCGACGACCGGAGTGCCGCAAGCCATCGCCTGCAGCAGCGTGACCGACGTTCCGTCGACCTCCGAGGCCGTGACGTAACAGCTTGCTCGGCCGAGAAGTGGGACGAGATCAGCCTCGGGCACCGTGCCGATGAATCGGGTGCGCTTCTCGATATCGAGCTCGTGCACGAGCGCCTTCAGCTCAGGAGTCAGTGATCCTCGATGGCCGATGATCAGGTACGGATCCGGGAAGTCCTCATGGACATCGTCACGACGCGGTACTGCGGCGAAAGCACGGATGATGTCGGCGACCCGATAGATCGGCTCATGCGCACGAAGACTGAGCACGAGCGGAGCATGCGGAGGCACCCCGAGCTCGAAGGCATCGATCCACGGCGCGTGGAAGGGGAAAGCCTGAAGATCGACGCCCCAGGGCATGAAGGTGATGCTGTCGGCGCCGACACCGGCCGCGAGAGCTATCGCGCGATTGGCCTCGCTGTCGACGATGAGGCCCTGCAGGCGCGCGAGCCAGGAGAGATCAGCCCCATCTCGATCCAGATCGCTGAGGTCGTACCCCCAGGAGAGCCCGACGACAGGGATGGGCAGGTCGATCAGCGCGGAGGTGACCGTATGCAGGGGCCCTGCGAGAACAGGGCGAGTGACACCACCGACGGTCGACGCGGCCAGCACCGCCTCGCGCAGCTCGAGTGCATCGGCGGCATCGCGTCCGAGCGAGACGACGAAGGGATGGAAGCCGACCTCGAGCAAGGCCGCGACCCAGCGCTCATCGTGGATGCCCCAGCCGGCGGTCGCGTAGACGCAGTCGTGGCCGGCCGCCTCGATCGGCATGTGGTGGTCCCCTCGGATAGTGCGGAGGCCCTGTCGCTTCCGGCCCGCGTCCTCTGTATGGCGATCGTAGGGCGGTGGCCGGAATCCACCCCGTCAAGTCTCGAATCCTCCTCACGGAATTCCGCCCCGACCGACCACGTGCTCGGGTAGCGTCGCTCGCCCGAGGAGAGATTCCCTCGGACGCGCCGGTCGTAGCTCGTCGGCGCGGAACGACCCGCGAAGGGGATGGCATGGACGACGCAGTGCGCCAGCACAAGTACCTGCTGACCGAGGATCAGATGCCCACGCAGTGGTACAACATCGTCCCCGATCTGCCGGCCCCGCCGCCGCCGCCCCTGCACCCCGGTCGCATGGATCCGGTCGGCCCCGACGACCTGCTGCCGCTGTTCCCGATCGACCTGATCATGCAAGAGGTCTCGCAGGATCGCTACATCGATATCCCCGGTGGTGTGCTCGACGTGTACCGCCAGTGGCGTCCGTCCCCGCTCTTCCGCGCCCATCGTCTCGAGCAGGCACTCGGCACCCCGGCACGTATCTACTACAAGTACGAGGGTGTCTCGCCGGCCGGCTCGCACAAGACCAACACCTCGGTCCCGCAGGCGTACTACAACAAGAAGGACGGCACCAAGAAGCTCACGACCGAGACCGGCGCCGGCCAGTGGGGCACCGCGCTCTCCTTCGCCTGCGCTCTCTACGACCTCGAGTGCGAGGTGTGGCAGGTCGGCGCCTCCTTCGACGCCAAGCCCTACCGCCGCCTGATGATCGAGGCCTTCGGAGGCAAGGTGCATCGCTCGCCGTCGGATCTCACGGCGATCGGCCGCGAACTCGCCAAGGACCCGAAGAACTGGAGCGGCTCCCTCGGCATCGCGATCTCCGAGGCAGTCGAGGTCGCGGCGACCAATGAGAACGTGCGCTACGCACTCGGTTCAGTGCTCAACCACGTGCTGCTGCACCAGACGATCATCGGCGAGGAGGCACTGCTCCAGCTCGAGATGGCCGGCGATTCGCCGACTCACATCGTCGGCTGCACCGGCGGCGGCTCCAACTTCGGCGGCCTCTCCTTCCCGTTCATGCGCGAGAAGATGGCCGGCAAGATCAGCCCGCGCATCATCGCCGCCGAGCCGGCCTCGTGCCCGTCGCTTACTCGTGGCGAGTACCGCTACGACTTCGGCGATACCGCGGGCATGACCCCGCTGATGAAGATGCACACGCTGGGTCATGACTTCATTCCCGACCCGATTCACGCCGGTGGCCTGCGCTATCACGGCATGGCACCGCTCATCTCGCACATCTACGAGCTCGGGATGATGGAAGCAGTCGCTGTGCCGCAGACCGAGTGCTTCGCGGCTGCCGTGCAGTTCGCGCGCACCGAGGGCATCGTCCCGGCTCCCGAGCCCACTCACGCACTCGCGCTCGCGGTGCGCGAGGCACTCAAGGCGAAGGAGACCGGCGAGGAGACCGTCATTCTCACCGCGCTCTGCGGCCATGGTCACTTCGATCTCGCGGCCTATGACAACTACCTCAGCGGCTCGATGGTCGACGAGGAGGTCAGTGACGCTCGCTTCGCCGAGGCGCTCGCGACGATTCCCGAGGTGAATTTCGCCGGTTAGCGAGGAATGAGCGAAGCGAGTCCCGCAGCTATTGGCGCATACATTCGCCGGTTAGCGAGGAATGAGCGAAGCGAGAGCCCCGTGGTCCGCGTGACCGCGGGGCTCTCGCGTGCAGGCCGGGTCGACAGGAGTCGTCGGTAGGCTTCACGCGTGATTCTGCACCGAGATATTCGCCCTGACCGCCCGCTCCTTGTCGTCGCGCTGGAGGAGGAGGCCGTGCACATTCATGTGCACGAGCTGCCGATCCTGGTCACCGGAGTCGGCAAGGTGAACGCGGCGATCGCCGTCTCGACGATCCTCGGTCAGCACCGTCCGTCGAGCATCGTGAATCTTGGTACCGCAGGCGCCCTGCGCGACGGCGTGACGGGTACCCATGTCATCAGCTCGGTGATCCAGCACGATCTCAATGACGCCGCGATCTACGACCTGGTGGGCATTCACTTCGGCGAGCCCATCACCTTCGACTCAGGCTCGGGAACCGTGCTCGCCACGGGCGATCGCTTCATCTCCAAGCCCGAGGTGCGAGAGCGCCTGGCCAAGGACGCCCACCTGGTCGACATGGAGGGCTACGCCATTGCCCGGGCCGCGCGTGCGGCCGGCATCCCGGTGACCTTGGTCAAGGAAGTCAGCGATCAGGCCGGGGAGCAGGCGGCGAAGTCCTGGAGCGAGACCCTCGATGAGTGCTCAGCGTCACTCGGCGCGTGGGTTCACGCGCACCTGCTGTAGTCGTCAGCCAATAGGGTGATTCCATGAGCGAAACAGCGCCCCGCCGCGCCCTGGCGCTGGGCCTGATCCTCGTTGGCGCTGCCACCTTGATCGGCAATGGCGCGGCCTATGCCCTGAGCATGGTGGCCGCCCGCGTGCTCATTCCCGCCGAGTTCGGCGCCTTCGGCGCCCTCCTGGCCATCCTCGTCATCGTCTCGACCATCGGCATCGCGATGCAGGCGCTCGCTGCTCGGCGCGTAGCCGTGGCCACCAGCAATCGCGCCGAAGTCGAGGGGCAGGCACTTCGACTGTCCCTCTACCTGGGGCTGGTCATCATCCTTGGCGGAATCCTGGCCGCCTGGCCCCTCTCGCAGATCTTCGCCATCCCGGTGCTGGCCGTCATCTTCGGCATTGCCTCCCTCGGATTCGTCGTCATCGGCTCTGCCGCCATGGGTGTCTCGCAGGGGCGCGAGGAGCACAAGCGGCTCTCGGCCGGGTTCATCGTCAATGGCGCCTCGCGTGCGATCTTCGGCATCGCCGGCGTCGTGGCCTTCCACAGCGTGGTCGGCGCCACCCTCGGCATCCTGGTCGGCTGCGCGGTGGGGGCGTTCATCGCGTACCGCATCTGCTGCCCCGGCGCCTGGGCCGGCACCATCGGCGCGGGCGGAGCCGCGGAGTTCGGCCACGTGGCGCATGCACTCATCGTGCTGTTCACGCTGACCAATATCGACATCCTGATGGCGCGCATCTTCCTGACAGAAGAGCTGTCGGGCGAGTACAGCGTCGGAGTGCTGCTCGCGAAGATCGCCTTCTTCCTGCCGAACGCGATCATCATCGTGCTCTTCCCGAAGATGACCGCGGGCAAGTCCCAGCGCACCGTCTACATCGCCACGGGCCTCACCGCATTCGTCGGACTCGTCATCACTGGCTTCAGCCTGCTCTTCGGCGAGCTAGTGATCCGCGTGCTCGGCGGCGCCCAGTACGTCGAACTCGGGCTCGGCACCGAGGCGTGGCTCTTTGCTCTCGAAGGCTCGGCATTCGCGCTGGTTCAGGTGCTTCTGTACGCGCGGCTGGCGGCAGAGGACAAGCGAGCTGCCGCCTCCGTCTGGATTGCGCTCGTCGTGCTCGTGGGCATCATCTCGATCTGGCGTCACGACAGCGTTGTCGAGATCGTCACCACTGTCGTCGCCGTGTCCCTCGTGCTCACCATCGTCGGCCTGGTACTCGACTGGCGCGGTGGACGCGAGCTCGGCGAGGTCGAGCCGATCGAGATGGCGGAATAAATCCGCGAGGCCAGGGGCCCGGTATACCCCGGGACGCACCTGGCCTCACTTCCCTCTCCCCCGTGGGGGTGGGCTTGGCTCAAAATGTACGTGAACTCGCCCGTGGCGCCAAGTCCGAATCTCATCCACAGAGCGGTGAATGGGTATTGCGCAGTGCCGTAGGGCTTCCAAGGATGACTCGATGCGCACAGTCTTTGGCGACGAGTCGTATGCAACCCATGGCGGCGTCGGGTTCTACGCGGTCGGACTCTTGTCCATTGTGAACTCTGACATCGAATCCGCCCGAGCCGTTGCGTGCGCGATGAGACCTTCTGGCAAGGCTCGGATTCATTTCCATGACGTTCGAGCTGACCAGAGGGTGGCACTTGCCCTAGAAGTTGCACGAGGACCCTGGAAAGCAACTGCTTGGGTGGCCAGGGCAAATCCGCGACAACAGGAGCGTGCGCGACGTGTCCTCCTCAAACACGCCTCATTTGGCAAGCAATCAGAAACCTGGATTCTCGAGAGCCGAAGCAAGTCTCAAGACCGAAATGACGTTCGACTCTTCGCCTCGGTGTTTGTCGACGGCAGGAGAAATCCGGTGCAGGTGGTGCACTCCCTATCCAGTGCGGAGCCGCTCCTGTGGATGGCGGATGTCGTGGCCAGCGCTACTGCGACTGGAATGGCCCGAGGTCTGGAAACGCCTTTCGCGATGGAATTACTCCACTTGTGAATTCATGGTCGGAGCCCGGAGTGCGCCTGTGATTCAATCGTGACCACAGGCCTGGAACCGCGGCCGGCGGCATGCCGTCACATCGTCAGGCTGAAGGAGTCAAGGTGAGCGACATCAATGAAGTGCAGGAACCGCGCAAGCGAGGCGGGCGCCGTGCGCTGATCGCAGGCGGATGCGTGGTCGCACTCGGTGCTGTTGCCGTAGGCGGTGCCATTGTCGGCCGAGCTACCACTCCGCAGGCGCAGTCAGTTCCGTCAGTATCCGAACCGGCCAATGAGCCGGGCAGTATCCCGATGGGCATGTCGAATGGTTCAGGGATGCAGGCCGAGGACACCAAGGTTGCCGCCTCCTCGATGATCTGGCCCGGTTTCAACACCGTCTTCACTCCGGGCAAGGGCCTGCCGAATAAGTCGGGCACTGCATCGGGCTACACCGTCGATGCGACAGGCATCGATCGCGCGGCTCTCGCGGCCCAGATTGCCATGGCATTCGGGGTCGCGGGTGAGCCGGTGAAGAACGAGTACGGATGGACTGTCGGCCCGACCGACGGCTCCGGCCCTGTCGTATACGTCAACGAGGACTCATCCGCGTCGTGGTCGTACAACAATCCTGCTGCCTATGGAACTCCTACTCCTGAAACGGTTGTGAGCGATGATGCCGGCGCCGCTGCCTCCGCCGGATCCAGCGGTGCGGTCGAGGGCTCCGTGGGGTCGGCGCCGACCGTGAGCCCCGCACCGTCCAAGAAGGATGCCCAGGCCTGGGCGACCGACATCTTCACGAGACTCGGCGTGCCCCTTGATCAGGTCGACTGGCAGCTCGACAGTTACGACCCGTTCACCACGGCCACGGCCTGGCTGACCATCGACGGCGAGCGCACTCAACTGCAGTGGTCGATCAGCTTCTTCGGCGATGGCGAGATTTCCAATGCTTATGGCTTCGCCGCGGGGCTGGTCGAGATTCCTGGGTACGCGATCATCGGTGTCAAGGACGCGATCGATCGACTGGGCCAGCCGGGCTGGAGCGCGCTGCAGCCGGCAATGATCTCGAACGGAGACGTCACGATCGCGGTCGATGACCAGCCGGCAGCCCAGCCGAGCATGCCGCCGAACCCGACCTATCAAGGTCGCCCGGCACTCGCAGTGACCATCACGGCGGCCACGATCACGAAGTCTGAGCTCGGGCTGGCCCAGTACTGGCAGCCCGACGGCACGATCCTGTTGCTGCCGGCCTACCTGATCTCCGACAAGGACGGCCACCAGTGGTCAATACTCGCCGTCGATGATGCCTACGTGACCTTCACCCAGGTAGCGCCCAATGCCGGCCCGATGCCGATGGCTCGGTAGGGCACGATCTGCCGATCGGTAAGGTTGCTGCCGTTAGGCGAGGTGGCAGAGCGGCCGATTGCAGGCGCCTTGAAAGCGCCCGTGGGGAAACTCACCGGGGGTTCAAATCCCTCCCTCGCCGCGTGGAGTGTCGATGACGATGAGTGAGCTGGTGCTGCGCATCGTCATCGACATTTTCATTGTCGTGACGCTGTCAGTGATCATCGGAGCCACGGCTCCGCGCTGGCCAGCCAACTGGCTGAGTCGGGATCGCGGGCTGCTGAGGCTCACGACGCTCGATACCCCGCGCGGATACCGCCGCATCGGTATTCATCGGTTCAAGGACAAGCTGCCTGAGCTGGGCGCGATCTTCGGTGGGCAGAGCAAGGGCCAGTTGCCCGGCTCGGAATTGGAGCAACTGGCCCTCTATGCACGTGAACTGCGTCGCGCCGAGTGGGTGCACTGGCTATCGATGCTCACGTGGATCCCGCTGGCCTTCTTCAACCCGTGGTGGGTGACCCTGGCCTTCGCGATCGCAGTGATCGTCGGCAATGCGCCCTTCGTGCTGATCGTGCGCTACAACCGGATGCGCGTGCTGCGCATCGTCGGTCGCACGGACTCCTAGTCGTTCAAGGAATCCGTGTCGATCACGAACCGGTAGCGCACGTCAGACGCGACGACGCGCTTCCAGGCCTCGTTGACCTGCTGCACGGCGATGGTCTCGATCTCGCTCACGATGTCGTGAGCTCCGCAGAAGTCGAGCATCTCCTGGGTCTGCGGGATGCCGCCGATCATCGAGCCGCCAATCGTGCGACGCTGATCGAAGAGCGCGAATGCCGGGATCGAGAGCGGCTTCGGCGGGGCTCCGACGAGCGCCATCACGCCGTCGAGGCCGAGAAGGTTGATGTAGGGAACGACATCGATATCGGCGGAGACTGCGTTGACGACGACGTCGAAGGAATTGCGTGCGGCCTTCATCTGGGCATCGTCGCCGGAGTAGAGGAAGTGATGCGCGCCAAGGCTCATGGCATCCTCCTCCTTCGACTTGGAGTGGCTGATCATCGTGACGTCAGCACCCATGGCGACGGCGAGCTTGACGCCCATGTGGCCGAGACCACCGAGGCCCATTACTCCCACCTTCATGCCGGGCCCGACAAGCCACTTGCGCAGCGGGTTGTAGAGAGTGATGCCGGCGCAGAGAAGTGGTGCGGCCGCGTCGAGAGGAAGGTTCTTGGGGATGTGGAGCACGTAGCGCTCCTTGCACACGATGTAGGTGGAATAGCCGCCGTACGTGGGGGTCACGCCATCGCGCTCAAGGCCGTTGTAGGTGGGGGTGTTTCCGCCGTTGAGGCAGTACTGCTCCTCTCCGATGTTGCAGTTTTCGCATGAGCCGCAGGAGTCGACGAAGCATCCGATACCGGCGTGGTCGCCGATCTTGAATTTGGTGACCTCGCTGCCGACGGCCACGATCACTCCGGCGATCTCATGACCGGGAACCATCGGGAAGATCGCCTCGCCCCACTCCTCGAGACCCTGATGGATGTCGGAGTGGCAGATGCCGGCGAACTTGATGTCGATTGCCACGTCGAAGGGACCGAGCTCGCGGCGGGTGATGGTGTGCGGGACGAGCGGTGCGCCGGGAGTCGGTACGGCGTAGGCACGGGTTTCCATGTGAGTCCTTCTTCGTGGGATGGGTGTGCGGTTATGCGGTGCCGAACAGGATCTCGAGCCGGTTGCGCATGACGCTGCCGTCGAGATCGATGCCTGTCCAGAGTTTCGTGGCGACGAGGGCCTGGTTCACGAGCATGCCCAGGCCGTCGAGGGTGGTGCATCCGTTCGCGGCGGCTGTGGTGAGCAGCGCAGTGCGTGGCGGATTAGTGATGACGTCGGCGACGATCATGTGGGGCAGGAGGGTCGACGTGTCGAGATTGAGTCGTGCATTCGCATCGCCGAAGCCGATCGACGTCGCGTTGATGACGATGTCGGTTGCGGGGGGAACAAGGAACTCGGAATCCCAGAGCACGAAATCAGTGCCGGCCGGCGTGCTCGCGGCGAGATGATCGGAGAGCTCCTGACCGCGCGAGGCGGTGGTGTTGACAACGGTGATGTGGGAAGCACCCGCGAGGGCAGTCTCGACTCCGATAGCGCGAGCAGCGCCGCCGGCTCCGAACATCACCACGCGCTTGCCGGTGGGGTCGACGATCGGGAGGAGGGACTGCAGAAAGCCCTTGCCGTCGGTGTTCTCGCCGATCAGGCGATCCCCGTCGAGCACGACGGTATTCACGGCGCCGATGATGGCGGCCGAGGGGGCCAGCTCATCGAGATGCTCGATCACGGTGACCTTGTGGGGCAGGGAGCAGTTGAAGCCCAGCCAGCCCATGGCCACGGCGCCGTCGATGGCTCCCTTGAGGTGCTCGGGAGCGACCTCGCAGTTGATGTACCGCACGTGGGCGCTGGCTGCCTGGTACGCAGCCTCGACGATGTCGACGGTCGGGTTCTCGGCGGCCTTCTGGGCGAAGGAGCCGGTGAGGCCGGGGAGGAAGTCAGGTGCGGGCATGATCCCTGAGCCTAGTTGGGGCCAGGAGCCAGGGCGAGGGCGGAAAGGGGTTCCGTCGGACACCTCGTCGTGCTAAATTGGAGCGCTCCAATAGATTCCGGCGGAAGGCCACCATGGCAGGCGATCAGCTCCCCGAGCTCCTCACGATCGGGCGTATCGGCGTCGACATCTATGGCCAGGAGCTCGGCCAGGGGCTCGAAGACCAGCAGACCTTTGCGAAGGCTGTCGGCGGATCGGCCACGAACGTCGCGGTCGCTGCCGCCCGGCTCGGGCACCGCGCAGCCGTGCTGACCAAGGTCGGTGACGATTCCCTGGGCACCTATGCGATTCGCGACTGCGAGGCGCTGGGCGTCGACACCCGGTGGATCAGCCGCATGCCAGGCGGTCGCACGGCCGTGGTGCTGACCGGCCTCGACAACCCGGGCGATCCCGAGCTCGTGTTCTACCGCGACGGGAACACACCTGACCTGCAGCTCACCTCGGCTGACCTCGCTGACGACGTCGCCCGCGGCGTCGACGTGCTCTGGTACACCGGTTCTGCGCTGTCACGCGAGCCCTCGACCTCGACCGTGCTGCATGCCCTGCAGGTGCGGGAGCGGCGCGATCACGTGATCTACGACCTCGACTACCGTCCGTCTTTCTGGAACTCTCGCGACGAGGCGACCGCGGCAATCGGTGCGGCCATCGACTACGCAACCATCACCATCGGCAATCGCGAGGAATGCTCCGTCGCTCTGGGCATGCCGATCGACTCGAAGCCCGATGATTTCGCCGTCGGCTTCCTTGACCGAGGAGTCAAGGTCGCGATCGTCAAGCAAGGTGCCGACGGAGTGCTTGTCGTCACTGCGGATGAGCGAGTGGTTGTTCCCGGGATTCCGGTCGATGTGGTCTGCGGTCTCGGTGCCGGCGATGCCTTCGGCGGATCCTTCGTGCACGGCATCCTCAGTGGCTGGTCACCCGTTGACGCCGTGACCTACGCGAATGCTGCCGGCGCCATCGTTGCCTCGCGTCTCCTCTGCAGTCACGCGATGCCCACGGATTCCGAAGTCCGAGAACTCCTTGCTGCTGCAGGGCGAAAGGTGCCCGCATGAGCAGTGTGATCTCCGCCGCCGACATCGACCGCATCACCGCGCTGCGCGTCACCGACCCTGCAGCGGTTCGTGCCGCACTTCGCGATCGGGTCCGCCCGGCGGGCCTGCCCGCCGACGGCAGGATGATGCTCATCGCTGCCGATCATCCGGCTCGTGGTGCCATCAGTGTCGGCAGTGACCCATCGGCCATGGCCGATCGCGCATCTCTGCTCAGTCGCATCGTCACCGCATTGGCACAGCCCGGTGTCGACGGAATCCTCGGGCAGCCCGACATCCTCGAGGATCTCGCGGTGCTCGGCGCACTCGACGGAAGGCTCGTCTTCGGCACCATGAACCGCGGCGGCATCGTCGGGGCCGAATGGGAGCTCGACGACCGCATGACCGCCTACGACGCAGCGCACACTGCCTCGATGAATCTCGACGGCGCGAAGATGCTGCTGCGCATCGAGGACACAGATCCCGGTGTTGCACGCACCATCGAGGCCTGCGCCCAGGCGGTCACTGATCTCGCTGATCGCAATCTCATCGCGATGCTCGAGCCGCTGCCCTACGAGATCACTGCCGAGGGCAAGGCGAAGCTGGTCAAGGACGATGCCAAGCTCATTCGCGCCACGGCGATCGCGGCCGGGATGGGTGCGACGAGTGCCTTCACCTGGCTCAAGCTGCCGGCCTGGAGTGATATCGCGGCAGCTGCCGCGGTCTCGACTCTCCCGGTCCTGATCCTCGGCGGTGACCCGGGTGCCAACTGGGATGCCGCCTTCGCCGACTGGGCGCGAGCCCTCGAGCAGCCCACGGTACGAGGCCTCGTCATCGGTCGTGCCTTGCTCTTCCCGCCCGATGGGGATGTCGCCTCGGCCGTGCAGCGCGCTGCAGCGCTCGTACGCCCGGGAGGCGCGTCATGACAATCGAGGTTCCCTGGCACCTGCCTGCCGGCTCCCTTGCCCGCGGTGGCAGCCTGATCGCGCTTACCCCCGCCGATGCCGGCTGGCGGTACTCGGGCCTGCAGGTGTTCGCGCTTGTCGCCGGCGAGACTCGCAGCATCGAGCTCGACGGCATCGAGGCCGCGGTCATCCCGCTCAGTGCCCAGGGCCTGACCGTCGACGTGGTCGTCGGCGACGCCTCAACGATCAGTTTCTCCCTGCAGGGGCGCGCCGGCGTGTTCGCCGGCGTGACCGACTGGGTCTACGCACCGACCGGGTCAATCGTCACCATCACGGCGTCGACTGACGGCGAGGTCGCTCTCGCGACGGCCAAGGCCGAGGAAGTCTTCCCGCCGGCCTATCTCGCGGCCGACAGCTACCCCGTCACCGTGCGCGGTGCCGGTACCTCGACTCGCCAGGTGAACCTTCAGGGCCATCCCGACACCTTCGCCGGCGCGCATCGACTGGTGTGGTGCGAGGTGCTCACGCCCGGTGGCAACTGGTCGAGCTACCCGCCGCATCGTCACGATGGCATCGGTGACTGCCCGTGGGAGAACGAGGAGATCTACTACTTCCGCATTGGCAAGGAAGATCTCGAGGGCATCGTCGGCCCGCACGGTGAGCCCGAGGGCTTCGGCATCCATCGCACCTACACCGCACCCGAGGATTCCGGTCTGCCTGTCGATGTCACTGTCGAAGTGCGCGATGGCGACGTATTCCTGGTGCCACGCGGCTATCACGGCCCCAGCATCGCCGCCCCCGGCTACCCGATGTACTACCTGAACGTGCTCGCCGGCCCGAATGACCGCACGCTCAATTTCTGCGATGACCCGAATCACGCCTGGATCCGCGAGTCGTGGAATGGCGTGGCCACTGATCCCCGAGTTCCCATCACCCCGGTTTCCCGCTAAACAATCGAAAGAGGAGCACGTGAACACCACACCTGTTGCCGTCGCCATGCTTGGTGTCGGGCGCATCGGCAAGATGCACGCGACTCTCGTCGCACGATCAGTGCCCGAGACTCGTCTCGTCGCGGTCGCTGATGCCTACGCGCCTACTGCAGCCGAGGTCGGTGCCGAGCTCGGCGTTCCGGCCCTGACGGTTGCCGAAGTGCTTGCGCTCTCCGAGGTCGAGGCCGTGGGTGTCTGCACCACGACCGCTACTCATGTCGACACCATCATCGCCGCGGCCGAGGCCGGCAAGGCGATCATGTGCGAGAAGCCGATCTCCAACGACATCGCTGATGTCGACCGTGCCCTGGCGGCAGTGAAGGCCAATGGCGTGAAGTTCATGGTCGGCTTCAATCGCCGGTTCGACCCGTCGCATGCCGCCGTGCAGAAGGCCGTGCGCAATGGAGACATCGGTCAGGTCGAGATCGTGCGTGTCACCTCGCGCGATCCCGAGCCGCCGCCCATGTCGTATGTCGCCGGCTCGGGTGGCCTGTTCCTTGACATGATGGTGCACGACTTCGACATGGCTCCGTTCGTCGTCGGCAGCCCCGTTGTCTCGGTCTACGCCCAGGGCGCAGTGCGAGTCGATCCCGGCTTCGCCGAGCACGGCGATATCGACACCGCGATCGTGATGATGACCCACGCCGACGGCACCCTCAGCACGATCGACAACAGCCGCCGTGCGGTCTACGGCTACGACCAGCGGGTCGAGGCATTCGGCAGCCTGGGCATGGTGCAGAGCGACAACGTGCGACTGAACACCAGCACGATCACCGGCGCGAACGGCACCGTCGCTCAGCCCCTCGAGAACTGGTTCATCGGTCGCTACCAGGAGGCCTACCGAGTCGAGTGGGCGGACTTCGCCAACTACGTGCGCGGTGATGGTCCGTCTCCGGTGCCCGGTGACGAAGCTCGCCTGCCTCTCGTGATCGCGGCAGCGGCCAAGCTGAGCATGGACGAGAACCGCCCCGTGACGATTGCCGAGATGGAGCAGCGCCTGGCGCAGGCTTGAGCCGGACAACGACGAAGCCCCCGGCATGATGCCGGGGGCTTCGTCGTTCGTTGTCGTGCCTAGGCGGTTGCAGGCACCCGGACGGGGCCGAGGGCCTGGTCCTTCTCGTCGACCTTGAGCGCGCCGGTCATGATGGCGACTGCGTCGTTCATGGTGTGGGTCTGCGGAGTGACGACAGCTGCACGGCTGCCGAGGCGCTGCACGTGAATGCGGTCGGCAACCTCGAAGACCTGCGGCATGTTGTGCGAGATCAGGATGATGGGAAGACCGCGATCGCGCATGAGCTCGATCATCTTGAGGACCTGATTCGACTCGCGAACGCCGAGAGCTGCGGTCGGCTCGTCGAGGATGACGACCTTGCTGCCGAATGCCTCGGCGCGAGCGACGGACACTGCCTGGCGCTGGCCGCCCGAGAGGGTCTCGACTGCCTGCGACATGTCCTGCAGCGTGCCGATGCCGAGCTTGGTCATCTGCTCCTTGGCGGTGGTGCGCATGCCCGAGTGGTCGAGCCTGCGGAACACGGTGCCCAGGAAACCGCTCTTGCGCTTCTCGCGACCCAGGTACAGGTTGCTGGCGATGTCGAGGGCCGGTGCGACCGCGAGGGTCTGGTACACGGTCTCGATGCCGAAGGCACGTGCGTCGAGCGATGACCGGAACGAGACCTCATTGCCGTCGATCAGGATCTGGCCCGAATCAGGAGTCTCGGCTCCTGAGATGCACTTGATCAGGGTCGACTTGCCGGCGCCGTTGTCGCCGATGACCGCGAGAACCTCGCCGGGGTAGAGCTCGAGGTTCGCCGAGTTGAGGCCCACGACGCGACCGAAGGTCTTGATCAGGCCCTTGGCCTCGACGACGGGACGGACGGAGGAGAGATCACTCATGATCGAACCTTTCGAATCCATTGGTCGAGGGCGACCGAGACGATGACCAGGATGCCGATGGCCAGGACCTTGTAGGCCTGGTCGAGACCGGCGAGCACCAGGCCGTTGGAGACGACGCCGACCAGGATGGCACCGATCAGGGTGCCGAACATGGTGCCGCGGCCACCGAACAGCGAGGTGCCGCCGATGACGACTGCCGTGATCGACTCAAGGTTGGCGTCGGGAAGGATCGTCGGGCTGGCGGAGCCCACTCGGCCGATCGCGATCCAGCCGGCGATCGCGAGCACGATGCCGCCGACGAGGTAGACGCTGAAGAGCACGCGGCCCACGCGGATACCGGCGAGGGATGCCGCTGCCGGGTCGTCGCCGACGGCGTAGACGTGCTTGCCCCATGCGGTGTTCTTGAGCACCCAGCTGAAGAAGATGTAGAGCAGCAGCATCATGACCACGCCGTAGGTGATCTTGAAGGAGCCGACCTGGAGCGGGTTGCCCAGCCACAGGAGGATGTCGGCGGCCTCGCCCATCTTGTCCTTGTTGATCGTGCGACCGGTCGCGTAGATCAAGGTGACAGCCATGAAGATGCTGAGCGTGCCCAGGGTGACGATGAAGGGCGGCAGCTTCAACTTGGTGATCAGGAAGCCATTGAGGGCACCTGCGGCCGCACCGACGGCGAAGCCGAGGAGGAGTGCGATCGGCCCCGGCACGCCCTGCTCGGCGGCCGTCTTTGCCATGACCATGGAGGACAGGACGGCGACAGCGCCGACGGAGAGGTCGATGCCTGCGGTGAGGATGACGAGGGTCTGAGCGACGGCGAGAGCGCCGACGATCGACACCTGCTGAGTGATCAGCGAGAGATTCGAGATCGCCCAGAAGCGCTCGTTGATGAGCCCGAAGATGATGACCGCGACCAGCAGCACGATGGCCGGGCTGATCCAGGGGTACTTATGGACGGCGTTGTGAAAATGGTGCATGGGGCCCTTGCGATCGAGATTCTCGATCAAGGACTCAGCATCGGTCGTGGTGGGGGTACTCACCCGCCTACCTCCTCATTAGTGGTTGATCTGCCCCGAAGTTCACACCATTCGGGCGGGTGTGTCCTGCGAAACCGCAATTGTCTTGCCGGAAATCAGTGGTGCACGTTCAGGTCTTGCGATGAAGAGGGGCCGTGGGGTTGTTCCCACGGCCCCTCTCACCTGCTCAGTCAGGCACTAGGCCGGACCAGCTGAGGATTTATCCCCAAGCGTTGTCGATGCAGTACTGCGCATCCTTCTGCTCGGCGATGGTGACCGTGGTCTGCGGCTCGTTGGTGCAGAGCACGACGCCGGTGTCGAAGAAGTCCTTGCCCTCGGTCACGGCCGGCTTGGTGCCGGTGGTCGCGAGGTCGAAGATCGCCTTAACACCGTACTCCGCCATCTTCAGCGGGTACTGCTGCGAGGTTGCACCGATGATGCCGGCCTTGACAGCCTCGACGCCGGACAGGCCGCCGTCGACGGAAACGATCTGGACGTCCTTGCCAACGGTCTTGCCGGCTGCCTTGAGGGCAACCTCAGCACCGAGGGCTGCGGGCTCGTTGATCGTGTAGACCAGGTTGATGTCGGGGTTCTTCGAGAGGCAGTCTTCCATGCCCTTCTGGCCACCCTCTTCGTTTGCACCGGTGGCAACGAGGCATGCGATCTCGTAGTCGCCGCCCTTGCCGGTGGTGTACTTGCCGGTGAGCTCCTCGTCGCCCATGACCTTCTCGTCATTGATGGCGATGCCCATGCCGTCGAGGAAGCCGTTGTCGCGCTTGTAGTCGACAGTCAGTGCCTCAGCGTCGGTGATGATCAGGCGTGCGATGACAGCCTTGGCACCGTCGAGCTTGCCGGCTGCCCACTGGCCGATGGCCTGGCCTGCGACGAAGTTGTCGGTTGCGAAGGTGATGTCGACGATGTCGGCCGGATCGGTCGGGGTGTCGAGTGCGATGACCAGGAGGCCAGCTGCACGTGCTGCGGTGATGGCATCGTTCACGCCCGGGCCTGCCGGGGTGATGAGGATGCCCTTCTGGCCCTGGGCGACGGCGTTCTCGATTGCGGCAACCTGGCCAGCAACGTCGGTGTCGTCCTTGCCCGAGGCGAGGGTCAGGGTCACGCCATTGGCGTCAGCAGCCTGCTGTGCACCCTCGGCCATTGCGACGAAGAAGGGGTTGGTCTGGTTCTTCGTGATCAGCGAAACAGCGACCTCGCCGCCGGCTGCGGGAGCAGCCTCGCTGGCTGCCGGGGCAGCAGATGCTTCAGTGGAGGACGACGAGGAGCCGGAGCTGCACGCCGCCAGGGTGACGGAGAGCACGCCGACAGCAGCAACAGCTGCGAAGGCGCGTCCGCGGGTCACGCGGTTCTTCATGGATTTCCCTTCGAAGGGTTTGGGTTGACTGTGGCGTGAAGGCCACATCCCTTGTATAGGGGATGGAGCGCTCCAATTCCACATGGGATCGGGACTTGTTATGAGACCGTTACGGGGTCGCCGCCTATGGCCTCACACCAGTCCCAAGAGTTCATCTGGATCACTTCGCCGCCAGGTGTGTGACAACGTTGTCATCCATTTCTAGGGCCCAGATTCCTCCCTGTCAAGAGGTTTGCTCTGGAATACTCGCGATTGAGATGACAACGTTATCGACCGCCTCAAGCGCCGCCCCCGTGACGGTGGAGAGCCCTCGCACTCGACCGACGATGCGTGACGTCGCCGCCCTCGCCGGTGTGTCATTGAAGACGGTGTCTCGGGTGGTCAATCGCGAGGAGGGTGTCTCCGATGACCTCATCGCTAAGGTCGAGCGGGCTGCCACCCAGCTCGACTACCGACCCAATCTCACGGCCAGCAACCTGCGTCGCTCCGACCGCAAGACAGCCACCTGGGGCCTCCTGCTCGAGGACGTCGCGAATCCCTTCTCCTCAGCCGTTCACCGCGGGGTCGAGGAGGTAGCCCGCGAGCTCGGGGTTGCGGTCTTCGCCGCGAGCATGGACGAGGATCCTGAGCGCGAACGCGAACTCGTGTCGATGTTCTCGTCACGACGGGTCGATGCGCTGATCATCGCCCCGACCGCCACCGAGCACGCCTACCTGGCGAACGAAGTGCGCAACGGAATCTCCCTCGTGTTCATCGATCGCCCCGCTTTCGGCATCGATGCCGACTGCGTGGTCACCGATAACCGCGCCGGCTCTGCTGAAGCGACCCGTCACCTCATCCAGCAAGGGCATAGGCGCATTGCCTTCATCGGTGACTACGCCAGCATCATCACGGCGAATGAGCGCTACCAGGGGTATGTCGATGCTATGGCCGCAGCGGGCGTGCAGGTGCACCCGGAATTCGTGAAGCGCGATGTGCACGATGCCGCGCAGGCCGCCGATGCCGTGCGCGGACTGCTCGCCCTGGCGAATGCGCCGACTGCGCTCTTCACGGCACAGAACCTCATCACCATGGGAGCCGTCGAGGCTCTTCGCGATGCAGGAGTGCAGCATCGCGTTGCTCTCGTCGGCTTCGATGATTTCGCGATGGCGAATCTTCTCGATCCGGCCGTGACCGTTATCGCGCAGGATCCCCGGGCAATCGGTCGGCTAGCGGCCACACTGGTGAACGAACGGCTCGCTCGCTCCCACCTTCCGGTGAGTGTGCATGTCGTGCCGTCGGCGCTGATAGCCAGGGGCTCCGGCGAGATCGCGCCCGCCGACTAGTCAGGAACGCGGTGCCGCAGTCGAGCGGCGAGTGACCAAAGTCGGTGCGATATCGACGAAATCGGCACCTCGACGGGGCTTGTCGATGCGGCGATTGATGAGCTCGACACTTGCCTTGGCCATCTCGGCCAGCGGTTGGCGCACGCTCGTAAGCGACAGCAGATCGAGCTTGGCCAGCATCGTGTCGTCATAGCCGACCAGTGAGACGTCGCCGGGTATGGAGATGCCCTCACGCTGAAGCACGGCAGCGACACCGGCAGCGACAGCATCATTAGCGCAGTAGATAGCAGTGGGCAGCGCGCCGCGCACGAGCTGCTCGGCAGCCTCTCGACCTGCTTCCTCGGTGAACTCGCCACCGATCACGCGCATCGATGCGGCAAGACCCGCATCACGCATGGACTGCATGAACCAGTCGCGCCTGGCCGCTGCGCCCGCGCCCGTGCCGCCGTCGATATGCACGATGTCGCGGTGACCGAGGCTCACGAGATGATCGACGACGAGCTGGGCTCCGACTCTCTCGTCGTGCATCACGACGTCGATACGGGGAAGATCGACACGTCGCTCGACGCACACGAGCGGTGCGATCTTCGACATCGAGGTGAGCACCGAGTCACTGATACGCGGTGACGCGAGAATCACGCCGTCGACGCGGTGATCAATGAACGTGCGGAGCGCTTCGCTCTCGCGCTCGCCTTCGCGCCGCCCGTTGGCGAGCAGTGCGCGATAGCCCGCGGCCTCGGCCTCGGCCGCGAAGGCATCGAGGACATCGG
>JBJSWO010000202.1:0-6415 GCA_046085905.1 Actinomycetes bacterium
CCCTTGATCGCAACGGCTACCCGGTCACCACCCTTCGCGCCATCACCACTACGAAGCAGGGACGCCGTTACATAGCCACCACCCGCAGCGGCGCACTTCTGCGCGTGACCGTCTTTGATCGAGATCTCGAGGGCGCGGGCCTGATCAGTTGGCTCTGGACATCGGCTCGACTGCGCAATGAGCCGGGCACCGGCACCTTCAACCTGCGCAGATCCCTCGACCACGCCGCACTCATGGCCTATGCAGGCCAGGCGGCAGGCGTGGCCTCGCCTCGGCTTCTTGTCGCAGCCGAGATCGGGCCCGACTCGGTGCTCCTGGCCTACGAGCAGATCATGGGCACCACCTTCGACCAGATCGCCGATCTCTCCGATGCCGACCTCGAGGCTGCGTGGCGGGCGATCCGCACCATGCACGAGCACGACTTGAGCCATCGCGGTCTGCATGCCAGCAACATGGTGCGCGATCTCGACGGTGATGTCTGGCTGGTAGGCAACAACGGCGGCAGCATTGCCGCCGGCGATGTCGCCAAGCGCATCGACCTCGCCGAGCTCCTTGTCACGCTCGCGCTGCTGACCGATGTCGATCGAGCCGTGTCCACGGGCAGAACTGTTCTCGGGAACGCCGGCCTCGCGCGTGCCCTGCCCGTGCTCCAGAAGGTGGCGCTCTCCTCTTCGACCCGCAAGGCGCTGCGCAAGCAGCGCAAGCTGCTCGTGAACCTGCGCGATGCCCTCGTCGAGATGCGCCCTGATGCCGATGTGGAGCAGATCCAGCTGCAGCGCATCAAGCCACGCACCCTGATCATGATCATCGTCGGCTCGATCGCCGGCTACGTGCTTCTCTCACAGCTGGCGTCCGTCGATCTCGCGACCCTGCTCACGTCCGCTAACTGGTGGTGGATGGGCGCAGCACTGGCCTTGAGCCTGATCACCTACGTGGCCGCCGCGTGGTCACTGTCGGGCTTCGTGCCTGAGCACCTCAAGCTCCATCGCACGGTGGCAGCCCAGGTTGCCGGTGACTTCGCGACCCTGGTCTCACCGCCGACGCTCGGCGCCGTGGCCATCAACCTGCGCTTCCTGCAGAAGGCGGGCCTGCATCCGGCCCTTGCCGCGGCGAGTGTCGGGGTCTCGCAGGTCATGGCCTTCGTCTTCCACATCCTGCTGCTGTTCGCCTTCGGCATTGCGGCGGGAACGCAGCATGACTTCACCTTCAATCCCCCGCGCATTCTCGTCATCGCCGTGGTTGCCGTCGCAATCGTCATCATGGCTCTCTTCGCCGTGCCGTGGGTGCGTCACACCATCCGCAAGCGCCTGGGCCCGACACTCAAGGAAGTCGGCCCGCGGCTCGTCACTGTCGCCCAGCGCCCGGTCAAGCTGCTCGAGGGTGTCGGCGGAATCATCCTGCTCAACCTCGCTTACATCGGAGTTCTCGCCGCGTGCGTCTACGCCTTCGGCGGCGACCTGAACATCGCGGTGATCGCCGTGGTCTACCTCGCCGGTGCCACCATCGGCCAGGCGGCGCCTACCCCCGGCGGCCTCGGTGCCGTCGAGGCGGCGCTGTCGGCGGGTCTCACCGCCGCCGGACTCGACGGCGGCACCGCTGTCTCGGCCGTGCTCGCCTACCGACTCGTCACGTTCTGGCTTCCGACGGTCCCCGGCTACTGGTGCTTCACCTGGCTGACGAAGAAGGGCGCTCTCTAGCGCTTACGCGACGCGAGTTCGCTCACTGGGCAATAATGGCGACATGAAGAGCCTTCGAATACGCCTGACTTTCCCGCCCGGCCCCGCCACCGAGCCGGTGATCTACGAGATCGTCAAGCGCTTCGACGTGGTGCCCAACATCCGTCGTGCCTCCATCCAGGAGCACACCGGCTGGATGGTGCTCGATCTCGCAGGCGAGCAGGCTCAGGTCGATGCCGCTCTCGAGTACATGACCGGACTGGGCGTCGATGTCAGCGACCCCGACGGCGACGTGGTTGCCGGTTAGCGAGGAATGAGCGAAGCGAGTCCCGGAGCGAACCGGCCGTGAGCTCGCGGCATAGCATCTCTCCCATGCGCGTCAACTACGTCGTCCTATACGTCACCGACCCGGAAGTGTGCCGTCGCTTCTGGATCGACCAGGTGGGCATGATCGAGAAGGACCGCACCGAGTTCGAGGGATTCGTGATCGCCAAGGTCGGCTTTGCCGATCAGCCCTTCGCCTTCGAGCTCGTGCCTCTCGCGATGATGGCTGACAACCCGTACGGACTTGATCTCGCCACCCCCTCGATCGCCCTGCAGGCCGATGACCTCGAGGCGACCCGCGCGCAGTTGCTGGAGCGCGGTGTTGAGGCGATGGACATCGGCGATCACGGCGGCACACGCAGCTTTGCCTTCAGCGACCCTGAGGGACGCTGGTTCGCCGTCACCGAATAGCGCGCGGAGTTATCTGTGGCGCACTAGCCTTCGGGCATGAGCGACGTGACGATCACAGCGACCGAGAACGGCCCCCTCGAGGTCTCCGGGCCTTGCACCCTCAAGAACGCCGAGGGCGAGACCCTGCGCGAAGGCGACAAGATGTACCTGTGCCGCTGCGGGCATTCGGCGAACAAGCCCTTCTGCGATGGTGCCCACAAGAGGGAAGGGTTTGTTGGCTGAGGAGCGGGCCATCGCCTTGAGTGGCTAGTACGAGGGCTTGTCCGGCTCGATCTGGTTGATCCAGGCCAGGATTCCGCCGCCGACGTGAATGGCGTTGGAGTAGCCCGCCGCCTTCACTGCTGCGAGTGCCTCGGCCGAGCGACCGCCGACCTTGCAGTGCAGCACGATGCGCTTGTCATCGGGCAGCTGGCTGAACGCCGAGCCGTCGAGGATCTCGCCCTTGGGGATGAGAATGGCGCCGGGAATGCTGACGATCTCGAACTCGCCGGGCTCGCGGACATCGATGAGCACGAAGTCCTCCTGACCTGCCGCTCGGCGATCGAGCATCTCCTTGAGCTGGACGACCGAGATCGTCGAATCCTTGGCAGCCTCGGCCGCCTCGTCGGAGATCGCGCCACAGAAGGCCTCATAGTCGATGAGCTCGGTGACGGTGGCATTCGCACTGCACACGGCGCAGTGGGGATCCTTGCGGATGTTGACCTTGCGGTAGGTCATCTCCAGGGCGTCGTAGATCATCAGCTTGCCGACCAGCGGCTCACCGATGCCAGCAAGCAGCTTGATCGCCTCGGTCACCTGGATCGAGCCGATGCTCGCGCACAGCACGCCCAGGACGCCGCCCTCGGCGCACGACGGCACCATGCCGGGGGGCGGGGGCTCCGGGTACAGGCAGCGGTAGCAGGGGCCATATTCCGCCCAGAAGACACTCGCCTGGCCGTCGAATCGGTAGATGGAGCCCCACACGTAGGGCTTCTCGAGGAGCACGCAGGCATCGTTGACGAGGTAACGAGTGGCGAAGTTGTCGGTGCCATCGACGATGAGGTCGTACCGCGAGAACAGATCCATCACGTTGGTCGAGTCGAGTCGGGTCTCGTGAATGTTCACCGTGATGAGCGGATTGATCTCGCGGACGCTGTCGCGCGCGCTCTCTGCCTTGGATCGACCGACATCGCTCTGGCCGTGGATGATCTGGCGCTGCAGGTTCGACTCATCGACGGTGTCGAACTCGACGATGCCGAGGGTGCCCACGCCGGCTGCCGCGAGGTACATCAGGGCCGGGCTTCCGAGACCGCCGGCACCCACGCACAGAACCTTGGCGTTCTTCAGGCGCTTCTGACCGGCCATGCCGACGTCGGGGATGATCAGGTGGCGGCTGTAACGGCGCACCTCATCGACGGAAAGGCTCTCGGCGGGCTCCACGAGGGGAGGCAGGCTCACGACGTACTCCTGTTCGGCTGGCGATGCGAGTGCAACGCCTCAGCCTAACTTCCGCTCCCCGAGCGAGAGGTCGGCCTGTGCCACCTGCACAGCGTTCGCAGGAAGGGCCGCTACACCGCGCCCTGCGAGGCCGACCCTTGCGCGACCAGGTTCCGCATCACGCGAAGCGAGACCGACAAGGTGGCAAGATCCGCGTCCTCCTGGGAGGAGATCTCCGACAAGGTCGCACGGGCACGGCCGAGCCCATCGGCGTGCACGGACTCCCAGGCGGCAACCCGCTCGACAGGGGTAAGCGTGGCCGGAGTCGACCGGGCGACGCGATTGGTCAGCGCTGCCACCGCCGCATAGAGATCACTGCGCAGTGCCTGCCTGGCCAGTGCATTCCAGCGGTCGGTGCGCGGGAGTGCGGTAATCCGCCCCAGAGTGGTGTCGACACCATACGTCTCCGACACGGTGAAGTAGAGAGGCAGCAGGGTGTCCATCGACTCGTCGATGCGCCTGGCGACCTCGGCAATGTCGAGAAGCGCGAACACATCGAGTGCCTCCGCCGCTCGTGCTGCCAGACCGGGTTCGGCACCGAGCTCGACGAAGGCCGCCGTCTGGCGCTGCAGCCTGCGAGCCTCACCGCCGACAAGCGCTCCTGCGACCTTGGGCCCGTACTGCTCGATGATCGGGTGCAGCCGCGCGATTTCCGCCTCGACGTCGAGCGTTCCGCCGCGGGTCTGCAGGAACCAGCGAGTCGCTCGATCGAGAAGGCGTCGCACTTCAAGGTGCATAGCAGTCTGTGCCTGTGACGGGATCTGATTGTCTTCCGCATTGATGGCACGCCAGGTTTGGCGAATGCCGAAGATCTCGATCACGACGGCCGCGGCACGCACGACCTCGATCGGATTCGCTCCGGTTTCCTCCATCGCGCGGAAGACGAACGTGATGCCCGCCAGGTTCACCAGCTCATTGCAGATGACCGTGCTGATGATCTCGCCCCTCAGCGGGTGCAGGTCGAAATGCGCGCCGAACTCCTCGCGAAGGCGAGACGGGAAGTATCCGCTGAGCGCTCCGGAGGTCCACGACTCGAGCGGAAGAGAGGATGCGGTCACCTCAGCGGTCAGGGCATTCTTGACGTAGGCGAGCAGCACGGCGAGCTCGGGAGACGTGAGCCCCTCTCCCGCAGCCCGCCTTGCGGCGAACTCCGCGTCATCGGGCAGGAACTCAATTGCTCGATCGATCATCCCGCGAGCCTCGAAGTCAGCGATGAGGCGCTGGTGCACGGTCAGCAGGGCCACGGCCCCGGCGCGCGCGTTGCCGAGCACTACGTTCTGCGCGTAGTTGTCGGCGAGAACCTGAACGGCTACCTCATCGGTCATCGAGGCGAGCAGCGCATCTCGCTTACCCGCTTCCAGGAAGCCGCCGGAGATCAGCCCGTCGAGCAGGATCTTGATGTTGACCTCGTGATCCGAGGTGTCGACACCCGCGGAGTTGTCGATGGCGTCAGTGTTGATGCGAATGCCCGCGCGCGCGGCCTCGACTCGGCCCAGCTGGGTGAAGCCGAGATTTCCGCCCTCGCCCACGACCCGGCATCGAAGCCTTCCACCGTCGATACGAATCATGTCATTGGCCTTGTCGCCGGCCGCGGCATTGGTCTCCGTCGCCGCCTTCACGTATGTGCCGATTCCGCCATTCCAGAGCAGATCGACCGGGGCGAGAAGAATCGCGTGAATCAGCTCAGCGGGTGTCAGATGCACGATGGCGGAGTCGATTCCGAGCGCGGCGCGCATCTCGGGAGTGATCGTCACTGACTTTGCCGCACGGGAGAAGACACCGCCGCCGGCTGAGATGAGCGATGTGTCGTAGTCTGCCCAACTCGAGCGGGGAAGCGCGAACAGGCGAGCGCGCTCAGCGAAGGAACTCGCGGCATCGGGCGTGGGATCGATGAAGATATCGCGATGGTCGAAGGCAGCTACCAGCCTGATGTGCTCGCTCAGGAGCATGCCGTTGCCGAAGACGTCGCCGCTCATGTCGCCGATGCCGACCACGGTGAAATCCTGCGCCTGAGTGTCGAGACCGAGTTCGCGGAAGTGGCGCTTCACAGACTCCCAGGCACCGCGTGCCGTGATGCCCATCGCCTTGTGGTCATAGCCGACCGAGCCGCCGGAGGCGAAGGCCTCACCGAGCCAGAAGCCGTACTCCTTGGAGATGGAGTTCGCGAGATCAGAGAAGGTCGCCGTTCCCTTGTCGGCCGCGACGACGAGGTACGGATCATCGCCGTCGCGCCGCACGACACCCGCCGGCGGTACGAGCTCGCCCTTGACAAGGTTGTCGGTGAGATCAAGCAGCGCGGAGACGAATTCGCGGTACGCCGCCTTTCCCTCCGTCATCCACGCCTCTCGATCGAGCGACGGATCCGGTAGCTGCTTCGGCAGGAACCCGCCCTTGGCGCCCACCGGGACGATGACCGCGTTCTTGACCTCTTGCGCCTTCACGAGGCCGAGGATCTCGGTGCGGAAATCCTCTCGCCGATCACTCCAGCGAAGACCACCGCGGGCAACCAGGCCGAAGCGCAGATGCAC
>JBJSWO010000203.1:0-9161 GCA_046085905.1 Actinomycetes bacterium
CCCGTTCGCGAAGTACGACCAGCTGTTCGTGCCCGAGTTCAACGCCGGAGCGATGGAGAACGCCGGCTGCGTCACCATCCTCGAGGACTACGTCTTCCGCTCCCGCGTCACCGACGCCGCGTACGAGCAGCGGGCCAACACGATCCTGCACGAGCTCGCGCACATGTGGTTCGGCGATCTCGTCACCATGACCTGGTGGGACGACCTCTGGCTCAATGAGTCCTTCGCGGAGTGGGCCGCGCATTACGCGAACGTGCATGCCACGCGCTTCACCGACGCCTGGACTTCGTTCTCCAATCAGCGCAAGGCCTGGGCCTACCGCCAGGATCAGCTGCCCTCGACCCATCCGATCGCGGCCGACATGACCGATCTCGATGCGGTGCGCGTGAACTTCGACGGCATCACCTACGCGAAGGGCGCCTCGGCGCTCCGGCAGCTTGTCGCCTGGGTCGGTGAGCCGGAATTCCTCGCCGGCATTCATGAGTACTTCATCAAGCACGCGTGGGGCAACACCCAGCTCGATGACCTGCTGATCGAGCTCGAGAAGAGCTCCGGACGCGACCTGTCGGGCTGGACTCAGGAGTGGCTGCGCACCAGTGGCGTCAACCTGATGCGTCCTCTCCTGGCCGTCGACGCGAATGGCAACTACGCCTCGGTCACCATCGAGCAGGAGCCCCCGAGCAGCCCGGCAGGCATCGCGCCCACCCTGCGCTCGCATCGCATGGCCATCGGTCTCTACGACGTTGTCGACGGCGTGCTCACCCGTCGCGATCGTCTCGAGCTCGATGTCGTCGGAGCCCGAACCGACGTCACCTCGCTGGTCGGAGTCAGGCAGCCTGATCTGCTCCTGCTCAATGACGATGACCTCACCTTCACGAAGTTCCGTCTCGATGAGCGCAGCTGGAAGACGGCCGTAGCGCATCTCGGCGACATCGACTCTTCACTGGCACGTGCACTCATCTGGGGCGCGGCCTGGGACATGACCCGTGACGCAGAGGTGAGCACCGGCGACTTCCTCGATCTCGTGATCTCGGGCATCGACAAGGAATCCGATGTCGGTGTCGTGCAGGGCGTGCTGCGCCAGCTCAAGACGGCAATCGACCAGTTCGCTGCCCCGGCCAATCGCGCCGGCTACGTGCAGCGCATCGCGGCTGCACTGCTCGAATTCGCGCGTCGTGCGGAGCCCGGCAGTGATCATCAGCTGGCCTTCACCCGTTCCTTCATCAGCTCCGCGGGCACTGACGACGAGCTGGCGATCCTGGAGGGCCTGCTGAGCGGCTCGCTGGTGTGGCCGGGCCTGGCGGTCGACACTGACCTGCGTTGGTCGCTCATCCAGCGACTCGTATGCATCGGTCGGTTCGGCGATGCCGAGATCGATGCCGAGCTCGTGCGTGACGACACCGCGACCGGCCGGCGTCAGGCAGCGGTGGCTCGCGCTGCCCGCCCGACCGCTGCCGCGAAGGCGCAGGCCTGGGCAGACATCACCGAGCGCACCGATCTGCCGAATGCGATCCTCGAGGCCACCATTGGCGGCTTCATGCATCCCGACCAGATCGAGCTGCTCACTCCGTATCGCGATTCCTACTTCGCCATCCTGGGCGATGTCTGGAAGTCGCGCACGAATGAGACAGCCACGAACATCACCGTCGGCCTCTACCCGTTCCTTCTCGTCGACGACCACACGATCGCCCTCACGGATTCAGCGATCGCGAGCGATCTCGGCTCTACACCGAAGCGCCTGCTCGCCGAGGGTCGCGATGGCGTCGAGCGAGCAGCTCGGGCGCGGGCACGCGATGCGCGCGGCTGATCGGTGACCCATGCCTGAGGGCAATGTCATTCACAATCAGGCACGTCGGCTCTCGCGGGCGTTCCGGGGCAAGGCCGTGGCGGTCGACAGTCCGCAGGGCAGGTTTGCCGACGGTGCTGCGCGGGTGAACGGCGCCATCGTGCGCAGGATCGAGGCACACGGCAAGCACCTGTACATCGGCTTCGATAACGACCTCTGGATCCACATTCACCTCGGGCTCTTCGGCAAGTGGCGCCTGGGCAAGGGCGAGGCGCCGGAGCCCCAGGGCCAGCTGCGACTTCGGCTGCGCACTGACGAGGCCTATGCAGAGCTCCGCGGACCCACGGTCTGCGAGGTACTGACGCCGCTCGAGAAGAAGGCGTCGATCGCGAAGATCGGCCCTGACCCCATCCGCACGGATGCGGATCCGGAGGCCGCGTGGGCCAAGGTGCATCGAAGCTCGCAGTCGATCGGTGCGCTGCTGATGGACCAGCGCATCTTCGCCGGCGTGGGCAACATCTATCGCGCCGAGGTGCTGTTCCGTCACGACATCTCGCCCTTCAGGCCGGGTAACGAGATCTCGCGCGCTGAATTCGACGGCATGTGGGCCGATCTCGTGCTGCTGATGACCCAGGGCACCAAGAACGGCCGCATCGACACTGTCCGACCGGAGCACATGCCTGCAGTCATGGGACGCGATGCGCGGGTGGATCGCCATGGGGGAGAGGTCTACGTCTACCGGCGTGCCGGCATGCACTGCTATCTGTGCCACAGCGAGATTCGCATCGCCGAGATGCAGGGCCGCAACCTCTACTGGTGCCCGAGGTGCCAGGCGACTTAAGCCGAGCGCACTGTGCGAATGCCGGGGTGGTCGGCGGGCAGTGAACGCCGGATCACGATCCACGACAGCCAGATGGTCGCAAGTACGAGAACGTAGAAGATCGGGCGTACCGCGGCGAGTGCCCACAGGTTCTCGCCCTCGATGAGCGGCACCTGAACGGCAGCGCGAATCAGGTTGAGTGCGACCCACAGCCATGAGGCGCGCGAGTAGGCACGCATCAGGTCGGGATCAGCGCGCCAGCGCATCCGCGTGCCCACGATGGGTCCGACGATCACGCCGAGCAGTGGCCAGCGGACCAGGATCGAGACGGCGAAGGCCAGGGCCGAGACGATATTGGCGAGCACCAGGGGCCAGAAGTAGGCGACGGCACTTCCGGTGTAGGCCGCGACGAGTGCGCCGAGTGCCACGACGAAGAGTGCACCGACAACCCGCACCGGCCGCTCGCCGCGCATCAATCGCCAGATCGCCAGAATCACGCCCGCTACGAGCGCCGCGCCGATGGCCCAGGCGAGTTCGTATCCGCTGAGCGCGTAGGCAACGACGAAGACGATGGGGGGAGCCATTCCCTCGAGCGCGCCGCGGGGGCCGCCGATCAGGGCGGTCAGGGGATGTCGCGCTTCGCTCACGTCGAGAGGCTAGCGTGGCCGGCATGACTGATTCCTCCCCACTCGAGCAACTCCTGGCGCAGTGGCGCACCGATCTGCAGTCGTGGGCCATTCCGAAGGAGATCCTCGATCAGGCGGAGGTGCCGCCGTGGATTCACCCGGTCGAGCTGTTCACGGTCGAGACCGAGATTGCCGACACGCTCTCCCACGCGACTGCGCGCGCGGTGCTCGACGAGGGCGACAGCGTTCTCGACATCGGGTGCGGCGGCGGCGTCGCCTCGATGGCCCTGATCCCGCCGGCGGGCACCGTGATCGGCGTCGACAACGATCAGGCAATGCTCGACCAGTACGCCCAGGCCGCCACGCGTTACGGAGCGCATCATCGTGAGTTCCTGGGCACGTGGCCGGCGATCGCCGACGAAGTACTCGAGGCTGACGTCGTGGTCTGCCATCACGTGGCGTTCAACGTGCCCGATCTCGAGCCGTTCATCCGCCAGCTCGACTGGCATGCGCGCAAGCGCGTCGTGCTCGAGATGCCGATGTTCCATCCGATGTCGCGTCTGTCGCCGATGTGGAAGCACTTCTGGGATCTCGATCGGCCGACGGCACCGAGTGCACACGACTTCGTCGCGATCGCCCGTGCCATGGGCATCGATGCGCAGATCGAGGTGTGGGCCGACTCGGTCTCGTGGGGTTCGCGGAACGTCAAGAGCGAGCAGCAGCGACTGGTGCTGGCGCGAAGGCGACTGTGCCTGAGCGTTGATCGCACCGAGGAGCTCGCGGCGTACCTGGCCGAGCACCCCGAGGCACCTGTCGAGATCGCGACCGTGTGGTGGGACGTCACCCGCTAGTGCGCGTGCAGGACCTGGAATGCGAGAAGCCCCCTCGGCGAGGGGGCTTCGTCGTCGGAGCGGGCGACCGGAATCGAACCGGCACCTCCACCTTGGAAGGGTGGGGCACTACCACTATGCAACGCCCGCGTGCGGGGCGAGCCCCAGCGGCAGGAGTCTATCGGGCACCGAATTCGGGACTGACCGCCCGACTTGTCTAGACGAGCAGATCTGAGTTAGGCTACCCTTACTAAGCCTTACCTAACTTCGAATGCACCTGGAGCACCATGTTCGCCACTTACATGATCGGCCTTCGCGAAGGCCTCGAGGCCGCCCTGATCATCGCGATCCTGGTGGCCTACCTGGTCAAGCTCGACCAGCGCGAGGCGCTGCCCCGCCTGTGGGCCGGCGTCCTGCTGGCCCTCGGCCTGTCGGTGGTCTTCGGTGCTCTGCTCACCTTCACCGGTGCCAGCCTGTCCGATGAGGCGCAGGAGAACTTCGCCGGCCTGATGAGCCTGGCGGCGGTCGGCCTGATCACCTGGATGATCTTCTGGATGGCGTACCACGCTCGTCACATCAAGGGTCACCTGCAGGGCGAGGTCGACAAGGCCCTGGCCAAGAGCTCCTGGGCCATCGCCATCGTGGCGTTCATCGCGGTCATGCGCGAAGGCCTGGAGACGGCCCTCTTCCTCTTCGCCGGCGCCCAGTCCTCGGGTGAGTCCGGCGCCACCCCGGTGCTCGGCGCCCTGCTGGGCATCGCGACCGCCGTGGTCATCGGCCTCCTGCTCTACCGCGGTGCCCTCAAGCTCAACCTGGCCGCGCTCTTCACCTGGACCGGCGCCCTGCTCGTGGTCATCGCCGCGGGAGTCCTGCGCTACGGCGTGCACGAGCTCCAGGAGACCGGCGTTCTGCCCGGCAAGGACAACTACGTGCTCGACCTCACCGGGTCGGTGGATCCGGCCGGGCTGCTGGCCTCCTTGGTCCGGGCCTTCTTCAACGTCGTGCCGGCCATGACCGCTCTCGAGATCCTGGCCTGGGCGCTGTACATCGCGATCGTGCTGCCCCTGTTCTTCTGGGTGATCCGCCGCAACAAGCGTCCCGCGGCGACCACCGCCCAGCCCTCGCAGGAGAAGGTGTCGGCCTGATTCGGCCGCACGCGGCCTGCTGACGTCGAAGGCCCTCGCGGGAACCCGTCGATTCGTCGGCAGGGGAGTGCCACCTCTAGACTCGTGCGGCCAGCGCGGGGCGTAGCGTAGTGGCTAGCGCGCCTGCTTTGGGAGCAGGAGATCGGGAGTTCGAATCTCCCCGCCCCGACTCCCAGTGCATCGATTCCTCGAGGCGCGACCCATCAACACAGGAGATTGATCTGCAGTGAAGAGCGACGTCGAGACCCTTTCCCCGACCCGGGTCAAGCTCACCGTGGAGGTGCCCTTCGATGAGTTGAAGGACAGCCTCGATGCCGCCTATGGCCGCATCGGCAAGCAGGTCTCCATCCCCGGCTTCCGCAAGGGCAAGGTGCCCGCACGCATCATCGAGCAGCGCTTCGGTCGCGGCGCGGTGCTCGAGGAGGCCGTCAATGACGCCCTGCCGAAGGCCTATGACGAGGCCGTGCGCGAGCACAAGGTGATCCCGGTCGGCCAGCCGACCGTCGACGTCACAGAGCTCGAGGATGGCAAGCACCTGGCGTTCACCGCTGAGGTCGACGTCCGCCCCGAGTTCGACCTTCCCGAGTTCGCCTCGCTGCGCGTCGAGGTCGGCAATGCCGTCCCGAATGACGACGATGTCACCGCCCAGGTCGACTCCCTGCGCTCACGTTTCGCGACGCTCAAGGACGTCGAGCGCGCCGCCGCTGACGGTGACGTGCTGCTGGTCGACATCGCCGGCGCCACCCCCGAGGGTGACGCCGTCGACGATCTCATCGGCAATGCGCTCTCCTACGAGCTCGGCACCGAGGGCATGCTCCCGGGCTTCGACGAGGCGGTGCGTGGCGCGAAGGCCGGCGACACCCGCTCCTTCGAGTTCACCCCGCAGAACGGCGACTGGACCGGAATCCCGCTGACCGTCAATGTCGAGGTCAAGGGCGTCCGCGAGCGCGAGCTGCCCGAGCTCAACGACGACTTCGCCCAGCTGGCCTCGGAGTTCGACACCGTCGCCGAGCTGCAGGATGACGTCAAGACCCGTCTCGTGCGCCTCAAGCGACTCGAGCAAGGTGCCGAGGCCCGCAACAAGGTGCACGAGGTGCTCGTCGAGTCGATCGACATCCCGCTGCCGGAGGGCGTCATCACGGCCGAGGTCGAGGCGCACTTCGAGGATGGCCACGACAGCGGCGAGGAGCATCGCGCCGAGGTCGAGCAGCAGGCCCGCGAGGCACTCAAGAGCCAGTTCATCCTCGACAAGATCGCCGAGCAGGAGGAAGTCTCCGTCGGTGAGTCTGAACTGTCGGCATGGCTGGTGCAGCAGGCTCCGCGCTACGGCATGAGCCCCGACCAGTTCGCCCAGGCTCTCGTCGAGGCCGGCCAGGTTCCGATGGCCATCCAGGACATCCGCCGTGCGAAGGCCCTCGCGGTCGTGCTCGAGTCGGCCACCGTCGTCGATGCCGACGGCAATGCGGTTGACCTCAAGGCACTCGATGCCGAGCTGAGCGGGGCACTCGCTGCCGAGTAGCACTACGTGAATTCGTGAAAGGGGCGGTGGGCAACCACCGCCCCTTTTCGCTGCGTATTTGGCCTCGGGCGAACACGCACTGTCACGGGAAGTCATTCGGGGCCCACCGCGTTAGGGTCTAGTGACCGCCAACAGGGAAGTGCAGGAGGCACAGTGAACGAGATTCACTCGAGCGACATCTACGTTCCGCAGATGCGGGGTGCCAGCGGCATGTCCGGTTTCGGCGACATGCTCGATGAGCGACTCCTGCGCGAGCGCATCATCTGGCTCGAGGGTCCGGTGATGGACGAGAACTCCAACCGCATCGCCAAGCAGCTCCAGGTGCTGGCCGCAGAGGATCCCGACAAGGACATCACGCTCTACATCAACTCGCCCGGCGGCTCGATCAGCGCGGGCATGGTGGTCTACGACACGATGCAGCTGATCCCCAACGACGTCGCGACCGTGGCCATGGGCCTCGCTGCCTCGATGGGCCAGTTCCTGCTCGTCGCAGGCACGGCCGGCAAGCGCTTCGCCACCCCGAACACGCGCATCATGATGCATCAGCCGTCGGGCGGCCTCGGCGGCACCGCGAGCGATATCAAGATCCAGGCCGAGCAGATGCTCTTCATCAAGAAGCGCATGGCACTGCTCATCGCCGAGCACTCCGGCCAGTCCATCGAGCAGATCGAGAAGGACTCCGATCGCGATCGCTGGTTCGATGCCGAGGAAGCCAAGCAGTACGGCCTGATCGACCACGTGTACTCGACCTCGGCTGATGCGCCGAGTGCGTCAGCTCGTAAGGGCAAGGGAGAGAGCAAGTGATGAATGCACAGTTCATGTCGCAGATGGGCATGCTCGATCCGGTATCGCGCTACATCCTCCCCGAGTTCCGCGAGCGCTCCGCCACGGGCGAGCGCGTGCACAATCCGTACACCAAGCTCTTCGAGGAGCGCATCATCTTCCTCGGCGTGCAGATCGACGATGCGTCCGCCGACGACGTCATGGCCCAGCTGCTGTGCCTCGAGTCGATGGATCCCGATCGCGATATCCAGATCTACATCAACTCGCCCGGTGGCTCGTACACCGCGATGACCGCGATCTACGACACCATGCAGTTCGTCAAGCCGCAGGTGCAGACCGTGTGCCTGGGCCAGGCCGCCTCGGCAGCTTCCGTGCTGCTCGCAGCCGGCACTCCGGGCAAGCGCTTCGCCCTGCCGCATGCGCGCGTGCTCATTCACCAGCCGTACACCGAGGGTGGTGGCCAGGGTTCCGATATCGAGATCCAGGCCAACGAGATCATCCGCATGCGCACCGAGATGGAGGGCATTCTCGCCCACCACACCGGTCGCTCGGCTGAGCAGGTGGCCAAGGACATCGAGCGCGACAAGATCCTCACGGCCGACCAGGCCAAGGAGTACGGAATCATCGACGCGGTGATCTCCTCGCGCAAGGCCTGATTCCTCCCTGGCGCCCGACTTCCCCGGGTGTGTCGTATTGCCCATGACGCGCGATCGACAGTCCCTCACGGTACGGTCTAAACAGCCCAGATCCCCTCTGGGTTATCGGGGCGTCCTCGGGCGCGAAAGGAGCACCTGTGGCACGCATCGGCGAGAGTGGCGATCTGCTCAAGTGCTCGTTCTGCGGAAAGAGCCAGAAGCAGGTCAAGAAGCTCATTGCCGGCCCCGGCGTCTACATCTGCGACGAGTGCATCGACCTCTGCAACGAGATCATCGAGGAAGAACTCAGCGAGGCCTCTGATGTGCAGTGGGGCGATCTGCCCAAGCCGCGCGAGATCTTCGAGTTCCTCGATCAGTACGTCATCGGCCAGAACAAGGCCAAGAAGATCCTCTCGGTTGCCGTCTACAACCACTACAAGCGGCTGCGCCACAAGGACAGTTCGCGCAAGGACGATGTCGAACTGACCAAAAGCAACATTCTGTTGATCGGGCCGACGGGATCGGGGAAGACATTGTTGGCCCAAACCATGGCGCGCATGCTCGACGTGCCTTTCGTGATGGCAGACGCAACGACCCTGACCGAGGCGGGCTACGTGGGCGAGGACGTCGAGAACATCATCCAGAAGCTGCTGCAGAACTGCAATTACGACGTCGAGCGCGCTCAGCGCGGGATCGTCTACATCGACGAGATCGACAAGATCAGCCGCAAGGCCGACAACCCGAGCATCACGCGCGACGTGTCCGGGGAGGGCGTGCAGCAGGCGCTGCTGAAGCTGGTCGAGGGCACGATGGCCAGCGTGCCGCCCCAGGGCGGTCGCAAGCATCCCAACCAGGACTTCCTGCAGATCGACACGACCAATATCCTGTTCATCTGCGGCGGTGCCTTTGCGGGTCTCGATCGCATCATCCGTGACCGTTCCGAGAAGAGCGGCATCGGCTTCTCCGCCTCCATCAAGGGCAAGGACGAAGCCAAAAATGTGAGCCAGTTGCTCCACG
>JBJSWO010000204.1:0-7246 GCA_046085905.1 Actinomycetes bacterium
AGGAGCGCACGAGTCCGTCCTGGCGCAGGATCCGACTGTGCAGAGTGCGATCGAAGATGCGAAGCCTGAGCAGGGTCGCGGACATACTGGAAACGACGTGGCTGCCGATGTGCGCGAAGTGGCCGGTCACCAGTTGAACGATGACGAGCGCGATGAGAATCCCGAGTGCGCTGACATCCCACTCGCCGTGATGAAGGATGCTCTCGACTGTCAGGGGGATGATTGCCTGGCAGGCGAGCACTATCGCGACTCCGCCGAGAACCCATGCGAGCCGTGCGCGGAAAGGTCGCACGTACGGCCAGTACCAGCGCATCAGCGACGTGAAGGTGCCGTCAACGCGGGTCGTGGGCGCGGATTCGTCAATGGTCATAAGGAGTCCAGTATTCGCGCGACGGTGCCGGAGGCCTTGCTCGCGGGTGCGCGCAGGGCAGTTGTCCAACGAGGCTCTCCGCCGAGCCCGGCGATGCCTCCGGCAAGCTCTTCGACGAATCCTCGATCGCCCAGCCACTCCAGGCGCCGACGGGATTCGGCTTCCGAAACTTCGAGTGACCCTGCGATCTGGGCAATCGTACGCGGACCCTGTCGAAGAAGCAGTCGCTGTACCTCGCGCAGTTCCGCAGGTGTTTCGAGTAGGTCGAGCATGCTGCGCTCAGGCAGGTGCATCACTACGTCGTGACCGACTCCGACACTGAGCAGGGCATCGCGAACGTGCAGGTCGTGGTTGTGCCCGCCGGTGGTGCGCAGCCGATCGAGTCCGTGCAGATGAAGGCCGGGCATCGTGGCCCCCGGCTCGAGATCAGGAAAGCGGAATCCCACGAATACTCCGTAGAAGGGTGCGTGGGTCCAGCGCACCTCATCGGTCTGGCAGACCTCGAGGTACGGCCGATACGGGGGATCCTGCGGGGGAACGCTGCGCACCAGCACGGAGTCGAAGGAACCCTCGAGGCGCACCGCCAGGATGGCCCCGGAATCATCGGCGAGCTGCTCCACGGCGTTGATGACATCCTCGCGGCTTGCATCGCGCAGCCTTACTGTGCGCGGGGAGTCGAGCGTGGTCACGATCGCGAATGGGGTTGGCGTCGCGAGCGGCATCAGTTCGGCGACACCGTGCCAGTCCACGCGCCACGGCTCACCATCGACGACGACGAGCTCTCCGTCGAGACGTTCGATGGTGCCCAGCCCATGATCACCGCCGGCGAGGGCTTCCTCCAGTGTGGCGACGCCCTCGTAGCCACCGTCCAGAAGCACATGCGCCATCTGGAGCTGGTGCGTGACATCGGAGGCTGAGCATTCCCGAGGGTCAATGCCGTGCGTGCGCCGCAATGTGGCGGCTGCCACGAGAGGTGCGTCCAAGGTCACGGCCTGAGCGTAGAGGGCACGCGGGCCACCATCGGAGGGCAGGAGTGGCATAACCTGCTCGTATGAGCGAGCAGACCCCCGAGGGCACCCCGACCTGGCCGAGCGAGTCGAACCCGGCTCCCGCCACCCCGATGTCGTCTGCGCCCCCCGCGCCGGAGGGCGAGTCACGTCGTCCTCAGACCTCGGCGAACGCGATCATCGCGCTGGTGCTGTCGATCCTCTCCTGGACTTTTTGCCCACTTATCACAGCAATTGTCGCAATTGTCCTGACCTACCAGGCCGACAAGGAGATCCGGAATTCAGGGGGCACCGTTACCGGACAGGGCCTGAGCTTTGCCGCCAAGATCATCGCCTGGATCAATATCGGCGTGAGTGTCGCGCTACTGGTGCTCGCCGTCGTCTTCGGGCTCGTGCTGCTGGTTGCCGGGGGATTCGGGTCGGTTCCCGCCTAGCGGATACCCCGTTTTGACTCTCGCGTCTTCGGCCCTGTAGCCTCCTACCTCGTGCCTGACCTCAGGTACATCGATGTGCATGGCTTCCCCCGAAGATGTGCATAGAGCGCCCGGCGCTCCTTCCGTGAATTGGATGTCGCAGGCCCTCGCGGGCTACGCGACACACCCGACCGCGTGGGCCGATCATCCCTGAGGGAAAAGCACGAGACGAACTCTCTACACATCGAAAGAGGCTATCGAGTGCCCACTATCCAGCAGCTGGTCCGCAAGGGCCGGCAGGACAAGGTCTCAAAGAACAAGGCCCCGGCCCTCAAGGGCAGCCCGCAGCGTCGTGGCGTGTGCACTCGCGTGTACACGACCACCCCGAAGAAGCCGAACTCGGCTCTGCGCAAGGTGGCCCGTGTTCGCCTGACCTCGGGTGTCGAGATCACCGCCTACATCCCGGGCGTCGGTCACAACCTGCAGGAGCACTCGATTGTGCTCGTGCGCGGCGGCCGCGTTCGCGATCTGCCCGGTGTGCGTTACAAGGTCATTCGCGGTGCACTCGATACCCAGGGTGTCAAGAACCGCAAGCAGGCTCGTAGCCGCTACGGCGCGAAGAAGGAGAAGGCCTAATGCCTCGCAAGGGTCCCGCTGCCAAGCGCCCGATCGTCATCGATCCGGTCTACGCATCGCCGCTCGTCACTCAGCTGATCAACAAGGTTCTCCTTGACGGCAAGCGCTCCACCGCTGAGCGCATCGTCTACGGCGCCCTTGAGGGCTGCCGCGAGAAGACCGGCACCGATCCCGTTGCCACCCTCAAGCGCACACTCGACAACATCAAGCCGACCCTCGAGGTTCGCTCCCGTCGTGTCGGCGGCGCCACGTACCAGGTCCCGGTCGAGGTCAAGCCCAACCGCAGCACCACCCTCGCACTGCGCTGGCTCATCGGCTACTCGCGCCAGCGTCGTGAGAAGACCATGACCGAGCGCCTCATGAACGAGATCCTCGACGCATCGAATGGCCTTGGCGCAGCAGTGAAGAAGCGCGAAGACACTCACAAGATGGCGGAGTCCAACAAGGCCTTCGCTCACTACCGCTGGTAGTCCCCACTACTTACCTGACAGCCCTCGAAAGCAAACGGAGAACATCGCGTGTCTACCTCGACGAGTCTCGATCTCGCCAAAACCCGAAACATCGGGATCATGGCGCATATCGACGCGGGCAAGACCACGACCACCGAGCGCATCCTCTTCTACACCGGTATCAACTACAAGATCGGTGAAGTCCACGAGGGTGCGGCAACGATGGACTGGATGGAGCAGGAGCATGAGCGCGGCATCACCATTACGTCTGCCGCGCCGACCTGTGTCTAGCAAGACCACACCATCAACATCATCGATACGCCCGGCCACGTCGACTTCACCGTCGAGGTCGAGCGTTCGCTGCGTGTTCTCGACGGCGCTGTCACCGTGTTCGACGGTGTTGCCGGTGTCGAGCCGCAGTCCGAGACCGTGTGGCGCCAGGCCGACAAGTACAGCGTTCCGCGTATCTGCTTCGTCAACAAGCTCGATCGCACCGGCGCTGACTTCTACCGCTGCGTCGACATGATCGTCTCGCGCCTCGGCGCGACCCCGCTGGTTCTCCAGCTCCCGATCGGCAACGAGTCCGACTTCCTCGGCGTCGTTGACCTCATCGGCATGCGCGCCCTCACCTGGCGCGGCGAGACCCAGAAGGGCGAGGACTACGCAGTCGAGGAGATCCCCGCCGATCTCGTCGACAAGGCGAACGAGTACCGCGAGAAGCTGCTCGAGACCCTCTCCGAGGCTGATGACGAGATCATGGAGAAGTTCCTCGAGGGCGGCGAGTTCACCGTCGAGGAGCTCCAGGCCGCCATTCGTCGCGCGACCCTCGCCTACAAGCTCACCCCGATCCTGACCGGCTCGGCGTTCAAGAACAAGGGCGTCCAGCCCATGCTCGACGCCGTCGTCGCGTACCTGCCGTGCCCGCTCGACATCACCGCGATCACCGGTCACAAGCAGGGCAACGAAGAGGTCGTCATCGAGCGCCAGCCCAATGACAAGGAGCCCTTCGCGGCCCTGGCCTTCAAGATCATGACCGATCCCCACCTGGGCAAGCTCACCTACGTGCGCGTGTACTCGGGTCGCCTCGAGACCGGCACCCAGGTCCTCAACAGCGTGAAGGATCGCAAGGAGCGCATCGGCAAGATCTACCGAATGCACGCCAACAAGCGTGAAGAGATCGACTCGGTGGGCGCCGGCGACATCGTCGCAGTGATGGGCCTCAAGGACACCACCACCGGCGAGACCCTGTGCGATCCGGCCAACGCCATCGTGCTCGAGTCGATGACCTTCCCGGCACCGGTTATCTCGGTTGCCATCGAGCCGAAGACCAAGAGCGACCAGGACAAGCTCGGCGTCGCCATTCAGCGTCTTGCCGAGGAGGATCCGACCTTCCACGTCCGCACTGACGAGGAGACCGGCCAGACCATCATCGGCGGCATGGGCGAGCTTCATCTTGAGGTCCTCGTCGACCGCATGCGCCGTGAGTTCAAGGTCGAGGCGAACGTCGGCAAGCCGCAGGTCGCCTACCGCGAGACCATCACCAAGGCCGTTCAGAAGGTCGATTACACGCACAAGAAGCAGAACGGTGGTTCGGGTCAGTTCGCGCGCGTCATCATCGACATCGCACCGAACGCCGGCGCCGAGGGCGCGAACGAAGAGGGTTACTCCTTCGAGAACAAGGTCACTGGTGGCCGCGTTCCTCGCGAGTACATCCCCTCGGTCGACGCGGGCTGCCAGGAGGCCATGGAGAACGGCGTTCTCGCCGGTTACCCGATGGTCGATGTCAAGGTCACCCTCACCGACGGTGCCTACCACGACGTCGACTCCTCAGAACTCGCATTCAAGATCGCCGGCTCGATGGCGTTCAAGGATGCGGCTCGCAAGGCAGGCCCTGTCCTGCTCGAGCCGATGATGGCCGTCGAAGTCACCACCCCCGAGGACTACATGGGTGATGTCATCGGCGATCTGAACTCCCGCCGCGGACAGATCCAGTCCATGGAGGAGCGCTCAGGAGCCCGTGTCGTTGCGGCACTGGTTCCGCTGTCCGAGATGTTCGGCTACGTGGGCGATCTGCGCAGCCGCACCCAGGGTCGCGCGAGCTACAGCATGCAGTTCGATTCATACGCACAGGTTCCGGCGCACGTGTCGACGGAAATCATCGCAAAGTCTCGCGGCGAATAACCGCGGATCACCGCACCATCCAATAACCAAAGAAACCATCCGATCCGCGACAACGCCGGACGGCAAAACGAAAAGGGAGAACTCAAATGGCGAAGGCCAAGTTTGAGCGCACCAAGCCGCACGTCAACATCGGCACCATCGGTCACATTGACCATGGCAAGACCACGCTGACTGCCGCAATCACCAAGGTGCTGCACGACAAGTACCCGGACGTGAACCCCTTCACGCCGTTCGACATGATCGACAAGGCGCCCGAAGAGCGCCAGCGTGGCATCACGATCTCGATCGCTCACGTCGAGTACCAGACCGAGGCGCGTCACTACGCACACGTCGACTGCCCCGGTCACGCTGACTACATCAAGAACATGATCACCGGCGCAGCCCAGATGGACGGTGCGATTCTCGTCGTCGCCGCCACCGACGGCCCGATGCCGCAGACCAAGGAGCACGTCCTCCTGGCTCGCCAGGTCGGCGTTCCCGCCATCGTCGTTGCACTGAACAAGTGCGACATGGTCGATGACGAGGATCTCCTCGAGCTGGTCGAGATGGAGGTTCGCGAGCTGCTCAGCGCTTACGAGTTCCCGGGCGATGACATCCCCGTGGTTCGCGTTGCTGCATTCCCGGCACTCCAGGGTGACGAGAAGTGGGCCAACTCGATCCTCGACCTCATGACCGCTGTTGACGACTACATCGTCACCCCGGAGCGCGACGTCGACAAGCCCTTCCTCATGCCCGTCGAGGACGTCTTCACGATCACGGGTCGTGGCACTGTCGTCACCGGTCGTATCGAGCGCGGCATGATCAAGGTTAACGAGGAAATCGAGATCGTCGGCATCCACACCGGCCCGCCGACCAAGACCACCGTCACCGGTGTCGAGATGTTCCGCAAGTTGCTCGACGAGGGCCAGGCAGGCGAGAACGTCGGTCTGCTCCTTCGTGGCACCAAGCGCGAGGACGTCGAGCGCGGCCAGGTCTGCTGCAAGCCGGGCTCGATCACCCCGCACACCGAGTTCGAGGCACAGGCATACATCCTGTCCAAGGACGAAGGCGGACGTCACACCCCGTTCTTCAACAACTACCGCCCGCAGTTCTACTTCCGTACGACTGACGTGACCGGCGTTGTGTACCTGCCCGAGGGCAAGGACATGGTCATGCCCGGCGACAACACCGACATGCGCGTTGAGCTCATTCAGCCCATCGCCATGGAGGACGGCCTCAAGTTCGCCATCCGCGAGGGTGGCCGCACGGTCGGCGCAGGCCGCGTCACCAAGATCCTGAAGTAACTGCCAGGACACCCGGTTTGACCCGGTGGCGGCCTTCGGGCCGCCACCGGACACCAGGCCCCCTCGCGGGGGAGTGGTGCAAGAGATTTGACAACTAGAAGCATCGGCACACGAGAAGTAAGGACGCAAGCCACCATGGCGGGACAAAAGATCCGCATCAGGCTCAAGGCCTACGACCATGAGGTCATCGATTCATCGGCGCGCAAGATCGTCGAGACCGTGACCCGTACTGGCGCGCAGGTTGCAGGCCCCGTGCCGCTGCCGACGGAGAAGAACGTGTACTGCGTTATCCGTTCGCCGCACAAGTACAAGGACAGCCGCGAGCACTTCGAGATGCGCACGCACAAGCGTCTTATCGACATTCTCGATCCCACGCCGAAGACCGTTGATTCGCTGATGCGTCTCGATCTTCCGGCTGGCGTCGACATCGAGATCAAGCTGTAAGGACGACAGACGAATGGGCACCAACGTTAAGGGCGTACTGGGCACCAAGCTCGGCATGACGCAGGTCTGGGATGAGAACAACAAGGTCATCCCCGTCACTGTGGTTCAGGCCGGACCTTGTGTTGTCACCCAGGTTCGCACCCCCGAGAACGACGGATACTCCGCCGTGCAGATCGCCCTTGGTGGTGCCGACAGCGTCGATCTTCTGACCGACCTCGAAGGTCTCCACGCCGATCTCCTGGCCGAGGGTGTACTCGGTGGCGTCCTCGGTGCGAATCTCGACCAGGGGGCGGCGCGGGGTCACGCCGGCCTTCGCGAAGTGACCGGCCTGGGGCTTGGTCACCTTGCGGGGGTCGATCGCACCAAAGGCGATCTGCACGGCGGAGTATCCGTCGTTCTCGGGGGTGCGAACCTGGGTGACAACACAAGGTCCGGCCTGAACCACAGTGACGGGGATGACCTT
>JBJSWO010000205.1:0-6594 GCA_046085905.1 Actinomycetes bacterium
ATGTTCACGACGCGGCGGCCCCGGTGGGTGCCGAACTGCACCTGACCAGCGGCGAGCGCGAACAGGGTGTCGTCACCGCCACGGCCGACGTTGTCGCCCGGGTGGAAGTGGGTGCCGCGCTGGCGCACGATGATCTCGCCGGCATTGACAGTCTGGCCACCGAAGCGCTTCACGCCGAGGCGCTGCGCGTTGGAGTCGCGACCGTTTCTGGTGCTGGACGCACCCTTCTTATGTGCCATTACTTCACTTCCCGGGGGTGATGGTGGTGATCTTGACCTTCGTCAGCTCAGAGCGGTAGCCCTGGCGACGGCGGTAGCCGGTCTTGTTCTTGTACTTGAGGATGTCGATCTTCGGGCCGCGGTGGTGATCGACGATCTCCGCGGTCACGGTCGACTTCGCCAGCACTGCTGCGTCGGAGGTGACGTTGGCACCATCAACGAGGAGGAGAACCGGCAGGGACACCGCGTTGCCCGGCTCACCCGACACACGGTCGAGGACCACAACATCGCCCACGGCAACCTTCTCTTGACGGCCGCCTGCGCGCACGATCGCGTACACCACGATTTCCTGCCTTTTCCTTGGAGAATCTGAACGCGACGCCCGTCTCGGACACACGCGCTACGGCTAACCCGGGGGAAGCCAGGCCCTAAGACTACGGAAGGGCCCGCCCTAGGGTCAAACTGACCCCTCACCCGAGGGTGAATCGGACATTTCGGGGGTCTCGGGCAGGTCGGCCGCGACCACCTGATCCGGGACGTCCTCGGCCACGATCTCGGACGGAGCCTCCTGATCCACGGACTCCTCCCCCGTCGGGGCGAGATCGGGAACCTCGTCGTGCACGTCGTCGTCGTGAGCCAGTGCGCGAGCCGCGACATCGGCCGGGTCGACCGCATTCGCGGGACGACGGCTCTTGGGCGACTCGTGATGATCGTGCTCGTTGCCCGACAGCGACACCTTGATGCCGCGGCCGGCGCATGTCTCGCACGTGGTCGAGAAGGACTCGATGAGCCCGGACCCGATGCGCTTGCGCGTCATCTGCACGAGGCCGAGCGAGGTGACCTCCGCAACCTGGTGCTTGGTGCGGTCGCGGCCGAGGCACTCGACCAGCCGACGAAGCACGAGGTCGCGATTGCTCTCGAGCACCATGTCGATGAAGTCGACGACGATGATGCCGCCGATATCGCGCAGTCGAAGCTGGCGCACGATCTCCTCGGCAGCCTCGAGGTTGTTGCGCGTGACGGTCTGCTCGAGGTTGCCCCCTTGACCGGTGAACTTGCCGGTGTTGACGTCGACGACGGTCATCGCCTCGGTGCGATCGATCACGAGCGAGCCGCCGGAGGGCAGGTAGACCTTGCGATCGAGTGCCTTCATCAGCTGCTCGTCGACGCGGTAGTGCGCGAAGAGGTCCTCGGTACCAACCCAGCGCTCGAGTCGCGACGAGAGATCCGGGGCAACGGCAGTGACGTAATCGCTGATGGCGTCGTAGCCGGCCTGGCCGGAGATCACGAGCTGGTTGACGTCCTCATTGAAGATGTCACGCACGACCTTGATCGCGAGATCGGGCTCGCTGTACAGCAGGGTCGGCGGATTCGAGCTCTGCACCTTCGCGCTGATGTCGTCCCACTGGGCCTTGAGTCGCAGGATGTCCTGCTCGAGGGCATCCTCGGGGGCGCCTTCCGACGCGGTGCGCACGATGACGCCGGCATCCTCGGGCATGACGCGCTTGAGGATGCTCTTGAGTCGACTGCGCTCACTGTCGGGCAACTTGCGGCTGATGCCGGTCATCGCGCCATCGGGCACGTAAACCAGGAAGCGACCGGGCAGCGAGATCTGGCTGGTCAGGCGTGCGCCCTTCTGCCCCACGGGATCCTTGGTCACCTGGACGAGCACCGGGTCGCCGGACTTCAGTGCGAACTCGATGCGCTTGGGCTGGCCCTCGAGACCGGCCGCATCCCAGTTGACCTCACCTGCGTAGAGCACCGCATTGCGACCGCGTCCGATGTCGACGAAGGCGGCTTCCATGCTCGGCAGGACGTTCTGCACGCGACCGAGGTAGACATTGCCCACCATCGAGCTGTTGCTGCCGCGCGTGACGTAGTGCTCGACGAGCACGCCGTCCTCGAGCACGGCGATCTGCGTGCGATCACCCTCCTGTCGCACGGCCATGACGCGATTGACGGCCTCGCGACGAGCGAGGAACTCGGCCTCGGTCAGGATCGGCGCACGGCGACGGCCGGCCTCGCGACCCTCGCGGCGGCGCTGCTTCTTGGCCTCAAGGCGCGTGGAACCGCGCACATTGCTGACCTCGTCGTCACTGTTGCCGTTGCCGCGGCCCTTGCCACGCGGCTCGCGCACCTTGACGACCGTGTTCGGCGGATCATCGGGTGACGGCTCGAGGTCGCCGTCGGCTCCGCGACGACGACGGCGACGACGCCGCTTGCCGCCCTCGGAGTCATCGTCGGAATCAGACTCGGACGACTCGCCATCGGCGCTGTCGTCATCACTGCCGTTCTCGCTGCCCTCGGCATCGTCGCTACGGCGGCGGCGACCGCGACCCCCACGGCGGCGACGACGGCGCTTGGCCTGCTCGTCGGTCTCGCCGGCGACAGCATCGTCATCGGATGCGCCCTCGGCGGACTCGGCGTTCTCGGTGCTGTCGCCAGCGGAGTCGGTCTCGGCCTTCTTGGCCCCCCGGCCCCGACCGCGACGAGCGGCGGGCTTCTCCGTCGCGTCGGCATCAGCCGCCGGGGCGACGAAGACAGGCGCGGCGAACAGCGGGGCGGCCACGGGTGACTCGGCTGACGTGGCGGAGTCCGAGGACTCAGGCTTCGCTGCCGCCTTCTTGGTGGTCTTCTTTGCCGCCTTCTTCGCCGGCTTCTCGGCTGGCGTGGGGACCTCCGTGACCTCGGGCTTGGCTGCCGCCTTCTTGGTGGTCTTCTTTGCCGCCTTCTTCGCGGGCTTCTCGACCCCCTCGGCCACGACCGGCTCGGGGGTGACTCCCTCGACGGGCGGGCCGGCGGGCCGGCTGGCAGCGCGGCGTCGCGTGCGCTTCACGGTTGCTGCGGTGTCTTCGGTGCTCTCGACCATCTGGCCGTACTCCTCAATGACTGCGCAATGCGCAGTTACCTCACGTGGACCTCAAGGGCCCAACAAGCTTCATGGACTCCCGGCCGCGGAGCGAAGTGCGCTAGGACGCCGCCGGGCGATGAACCTCGAGTCGGCCTGTCAGGAAGTACTGACGAGGGCTGCGCGGTCAGGGGCGAAGGGATCGCCGATTTCCGTGCTCCCGGGGATCAGCGGCCCCTGTGCCAGCCGGGTTACCCGCGGGGGCACCGGCGGCACGAGGTGAGCTGCGATCCTCAGTGCGGCAAGAAGGTCATCGGGTCGTACAGACGGTGTGACATGTCTGGTGACCACCTCGAGTATGGCACAGGAATCACCCGAGTCTGACCCCTGGCTGCCCGAAACGCCCGATTCGTCGCTCACCGTGAGGGAGACCACGGCCTCGCGCGTGTCGAACTTCCGGATGCCGTTCTTCATCAGGCGCTCGACGATGACCTCGGCCTGGGCGAGGAAGGTCTCGGCCGCAGCCCGAGCGGTCTCGAGGTCGACTCCGGGAAGCTCGAAGCGCCACCGGGAGGCCTCCAGGCGGTTGACGAAGTCAGGGGTCGCGGCCGTCACGACATCGACGACATCGAGTCCGGGAGGCAAGGCCTCATCGAGGGCCGCACGCATTCGCTCGGGATCACACAGCTGGGTCACGCCGATCTCGACGTACTCGGCTTCGCTGGCCACGCCGGTGGGCGCGGAATTCGCGTACGAGATCTTCGGATGGGGCGAGAAACCCGCGCTGTACGCCATGGGCACTTCGGCCCGGCGGAGCGCGCGCTCGAGCGCCCGCTGGAAATCACGATGGCTGGAGAAGCGCAGGCATCCGCGCTTGGCATAGTGCACGCGCAATTTCTGAACTGCCAGCGCGACGTCGCGCTCCGGTGGCCTGCGACTCACGCGTCGGCCTCGGCGAGCACAGCGGTCGTGCGCACGGTCGGCAGGGGAAGGGTGACCACGCCGGTCGGGCCGACCTGGATCTCGGTCTCCATCTGATCGCACACGCCGCAGTCGAAGCACGGGGTCCAGCGGCAGTCCTCGACACCGACCTCGGAAAGGGAGTCCTGCCAGTCCTCCCACAGCCAGTCTGCATCGAGCCCGGAGTCGAGGTGACCCCAGGGAAGGACCTCGGACTGCTGACGCTCGCGCGTGGTGAACCAGTCGACGTCAACAGGCTCGTCGGCCAGTGCGACCTCGGCTGCGTTCATCCAGCGATCGAAGGAGAAGTGCTCGCTCCAGCCGTCGAACCGCGCGCCGTCACGCCATGCCTGAAGGATCACGCGACCCACACGTCGATCACCGCGCGACAGCAGGCCTTCGACGATGCCGGGCTTGCCATCGTGGTACCGCAGGCCGATCGACTTGCCGTACTCGCGATCGGCACGAATCGCATCGCGCAGCTTGTGCAGGCGCGCATCAGTGGCCTCGTGATTGAGCTGAGCGGCCCACTGGAACGGCGTGTGCGGCTTCGGCACGAAGCCGCCGATCGACACAGTGCATCGAATGTCACGGCGGCCCGATGCGGCGCGACCGGCCTTGATCACCTCGCGCGCGAGTTCAGCCACCTGCATGACGTCTTCGTCGGTCTCGGTCGGCAGCCCGACCATGAAATACAGCTTGACCTGGCGCCAGCCGGCTCCGTACGCGGCACTGACCGTGCGGATGAGGTCTTCCTCGGTCACCTGCTTGTTGATGACCTTGCGCATGCGCTCGCTGCCGCCCTCCGGCGCGAAGGTCAGGCCACTGCGACGACCATTGCGCGAGAGCTCATTGGCCAGGTCGATGTTGAACGCATCGACGCGCGTGCTCGGCAGCGAGAGCGCTGTCTCGGTGCCCTGGTAACGATCGGCAAGGCCCTTGGCGATCTCGGCGATCTCGGTGTGATCGGCACTGGAGAGCGAGAGCAGGCCGACCTCCTCGTACCCGGTCTTGCACAGGCCGTTGTCGACCATCTCGGCAATGCCGGTGATGCTGCGCTCCCGCACCGGACGAGTGATCATGCCGGCCTGGCAGAACCGGCTGCCGCGCGTGCAGCCGCGGAAGATCTCGACGCTCATCCGCTCGTGCACTGTCTCGGCCAGCGGAACGAGCGGAGCCTTCGGATACGGCCAGGAATCGAGATCCATCAGGGTGAACTTGCGCACGCGCCACGGGATATCGGCCTCATTCGGGACGATGCGCTTGATGCGGCCATCCTCGAGGTACTCGACGTCGTAGAAGCGCGGCACGTAGATCATCCCGGTGAGGGCGAGACGACGAAGCAGGCCCGCTCGACCATCAGGTCGACCCTCGTTCTTCCAATCGCGCACGATGTCGGTGATCAGCAGCACAGCTTCCTCGCCATCACCCATCACGGCGGCATCGACGAACTCGGCGATGGTCTCCGGATTGAAGGCCGCGTGGCCGCCCGCGAGGATGACCGGATGGCTGTCGTCGCGATCGGCTGCGAGCACGGGCACGCCGGCGAGATCGATGGCCGTGAGCATGTTGGTGTAGCCGAGCTCCGTGGAGAACGACATGCCGACGATGTCGAAGTCGCCGAGCGCGCGATGGCTGTCGACGGTGAACTGGGGCACCTGGTGCTCGCGCATCAGCTTCTCGAGATCAGGCCAGACTGCGTAAGTGCGCTCGGCAAGGGCGTCGTCGCGCTCGTTGATCACTTCGTAGAGGATCTGCACGCCCTGATTGGGGGCTCCCACCTCGTAGGCGTCGGGGTACATGAGTGCCCAGTGCACGTCGACGGAATACCACGGCTTCTGCACCGCATTGAGCTCGCCGCCCACGTACTGAATCGGCTTCGAGACGAAGGGCAGAAGAGCCTCGAGTCGCTCAAAGATGGATGCGCCCGGCACATGAGCATGGGAAGTCGTCACAGGGAAAGGCTATCCGCCCTGCACGATTCGCACGAACGGACCATTGGCGGTCGGCCCGCACTAGGGCGAATTGCGCACCGCGTGCAATCGGACGTTCTGCAGAAGGCCGATCCCGACCCAGACGGCCATCATCGACGTGCCTCCGGAGGAGACCAACGGCAGCGGGATGCCCGTGATCGGCATGATGCCCAGCGTCATGCCGATGTTCTCGAACAGCTGGAAGGCGAACCAGGCGATCACGCCCGTGCACACCAGTCGCCCGTAGAGATCGTCAGCCCGGTAGGCGATCACGATCGCTCGCCACAGGATCACGCCGAGCAGCAGGATCAGCAGCAGCGATCCGATGAAGCCGAGTTCCTCGCCGACCACCGTGAAGATGAAGTCGCTCTCGTTGACCGGAACGAAGCGGCCCTGGGTCTGCGGGCCGTTGAACAGGCCGTAGCCCGTCATGCCTCCCCCGCCGATGGCAATGCGCGCCTGGGCCGCGTTGTAGGACGAGCCACCGGAGTCGGCCGCAGGATTGATGAAGGATGTCAGTCGAGCGACCTGGTACTGCTTGAGCAGGCCCAGCTGGATGGCGAGGAGGATTCCCAGTGCCGCTCCGCCGATCAGG
>JBJSWO010000206.1:0-10094 GCA_046085905.1 Actinomycetes bacterium
ACATCGATGTTGCGGCTCAGGACGGCGCTCGCGTGGTGGTCGACGGTCGCGAGACGGCAATCGACGGCGAGGCTGGCGGATTCTGGCTGGGACCAACCCTGATAGACAACGTTTCGACGGATTCGGCGGTGTATCGTGACGAGATTTTTGGTCCGGTTCTAAGCGTGGTTCGAGTACCAAGCTATGCAGCCGGAGTGGAACTGATCAACTCGAGTCAATTTGGCAACGGAACCGCCATCTTCACTAATGACGGAGGCGCCGCCAGAAGATTCCAGTATGAGATTCAGGTCGGCATGGTCGGCATCAACGTGCCTATTCCGGTGCCGATGGCCTACTACTCGTTCGGCGGATGGAAGGCATCGCTCTTCGGAGACAGCCACGCGCACGGCACGGAGGGCGTGCACTTCTTCACCCGCGGCAAGGTCGTCACCAGCCGCTGGCTCGACCCGAGCCACGGCGGCATCAACCTGGGCTTCCCCACCCACGGATAGGTCTCACCACACGAAGGGCGCTCCCGAGGGGAGCGCCCTTCGTTCATTTACGAACGAATGCGAGAGGCTAGGCGGGTGATCGGGATGCAGCGCGTGGAGGTGGCCAAGCGAGCCGTCTCGGTCGTCTTCATCCTTCAGGGCCTCGGCTTCGCCAGCTGGGCCTCCCGTATCCCGCAGGTGCAGGAGCAACTCGATCTCAGTCCTGCTCAGCTCGGCTTCGTCCTGCTCTCGATCGCGGCGGGTTGTCTCGTCGCCCTTCCGACGGCGGGAATGGTCGTGCATCGCTTCGGTGCCGCCCGCACGACGGCTGTCACGGTGTCGCTGTTCTGCGGCGGTATCGCGCTCGCCGCGATCGGAACGAACATCGGCGTGCTCACCGTCGTCATCGGGCTCGTGCTCATGGGCATCGGCACGGGCGCCGGCGATGTGGCGATGAATGTCGAGGGTGCGGCGGTCGAGCAGGCACTGGGTCGTTCAGTGATGCCGCGCTTCCACGCGGGCTTCAGCATCGGAACCGTGGTCGGCGCTCTCCTCGGAATCTTCGCGAACGTTCTCGGTCTCTCCGTCGCCGTTCACCTGACGATCATCGCGGTGATCATCCTCGTCGTCTCTCTCCTGGCGATCCGCAGCTACCTGCCCGCCGGCTCGGAGGAACATGACGAGGGGGAGCGCGGTCATCCGATGGCAGCCTGGAAGGAGCCGCGCACGCTGCTGATCGGCGTGTTCCTCTTCGCACTCGCCTTCTCCGAGGGCACGGGCAACGAATGGGTGGGCGTCGCATCGGTCGATGCCTTCGCCGCCACTGCGGCAATGGCCTCCGCGACTTACTTCGTCTTCGTCGTCGGCATGACGACAGTGCGCTGGTTCGGAGCTGACATCCTCAATCGCTTCGGTCGGGTGCGCACCATGAGGGTGTCGATTCTCGTTGCTATTGCAGGCGTTCTCATGGTGGTCCTCGCCCCGGCGCTCTGGGTGGTCATGGTCGGGTGCGTCTTCTGGGCGTTAGGCACCGGCCTAGGCTTCCCGGTCGGCATGAGCTCGGCGGCCGATGATCCAGCGAAAGCTGCCGCGCGAGTGAGCGTGGTTGCCTCGATCGGCTACCTGGCCTTCCTGACCGGCCCCGCGATCGTGGGAATCATCGCCGAGTACACGGGCGTACTTCGTTCGCTCGGCGTCACCGCGGTGCTTCTGGTGATCGGCTTTCTCGTAGTCGGTGCGACGAAGCCGTTGCCCGGTTCCTCCGACAGCGCGCACTAGCGTCAATGCGCCGAGTGGCCCCGGACGCGACCTAGTGTGTGCAGCATGAGGTCCGGTCGGAACCCGACTTGAGCAAGCCAAGCGAAAGGATCACCCAGTGAGCACTCCCGCAGAGAAGCGAGCCGATTCCATCAAGGGCTTCTGGCGCATGATCATCGGCTTCGTGATCGTCTGGATCATCTGCGTCGTCGTCTGGGCCCTGACCGGTCAGGGTTACTTCTGGCCGCTGTGGCCAGCGCTCGGCCTGGTCATCGGCGCGATCTACGCGGGTATCCGCATCTCGCGCATGCCCAAGAGCTGACGCCCTCGCCTCTCGCGAGGCGAGTCCGACGGTTCAGCCGTCGGTGTGAAGCAGCCAGGCGCGGGCCCCGCCCACCATGGCTGCCGTGTTCGGCACGATCACGACATCGTCGCCGAGCTTGCTCAGCACGACAGGCGTTATGTGGCGCGAGTTGCCGCCGCCGATGTAGAGCCGATCCCACATGAACACCGGGCGCAGGCCCTCGACCACGCGCGCGATCCGACGAGACCACAGCGCATCGCCGAGGCGACGCCGCTCGTGCTCGCCGATGTAGGTGTCGTACGAGAGCCCCCAGCGCACGGGCGCCTGCGACATCTCGAGGTGCGGCGCCAGATGGCCGCCGTCGTAGATCGCGCAGCCGAGGCCAGTACCGAGTGTCAGCACGAGTTCAAGGCCCTGACCTGCGATGACTCCCGCGGCGTGCACCTCGGCGTCGTTGAGCACGCGCGTCGGGATCCCGAAGGCCTTCTCCAGAGCGGCTTTCACGTCGAAGCCCTCCCACTGCGTCACCAGTTCGGGCAGCACGCGGGTGCGCGGACCTGACTTGGTGATGTAGTGCGGAGTGGTGATGACGACACCGTGGCGGATCATGCCCGGCATGCCCACGGTGGCGCGATCGGCCTTGGGCAGCTCGGCCGCCAGGTCGACCAGGGTCTGGACGAACAGCTCGGTCGACAGGGGGTAGGGGGTGGGAACCCGGATCGGATGGGCCCGCATCGTGCCTGCCTCATCGAGGACGGAGGCCTTGATCCCGCCGCCTCCGCAGTCGATCGCCAACGTCGTTGTCATGCCCGAAAGTCTGCCCGATAACCTATGCGGGCAGCACGGTGGTTCCCCGATCAGGCCTTAGGGCACAATTGGGGCGGTTGCATGGAGGCGTCGCCTAGTCCGGTCTATGGCGCCGCACTGCTAATGCGGTTTGGGTTTAACGCCCATCGCGAGTTCAAATCTCGCCGCCTCCGCCACCTGTCAGGGGCGTCCCAGTGGGGCGCCCCTGATGCATTCCCGACGTGTGGGACGGTCCGGCCGAAGGGCGGTTCGGAGCCCCGTCCAGATGCCTGTAGACTCTCTGACGGTTGTTCGCGACCATGCGCCCGTAGCTCAACGGATAGAGCACTTGACTACGGATCAAGAGGTTACAGGTTCGAATCCTGTCGGGCGCACTCGTTATCCCTCGCACTTCTCGCCGATGTGTGGGGGATTTCGTCTTTCCGGAATAGCGCCGCTCCGCCGCTCGTTGGAGGATGCAGCAACGTCCACGCGAAGGAGCAGCCATGAGCGAGTCAACGATCACGATGTACGGCGCCGAGTGGTGCGGCGACTGCCGCAGATCGAAGCGGCTTCTCGACTCCCTGGGCGTGGCCTATGAGTACGTCGATGTTGCCAATGACGATGCCGGCAAGGATGCCGCGATCGCGATCAGTGGCAAGCAGTCGATCCCGGTCATCACGTTCAACGACGGCACCTTCGTGGTCGAGCCGTCAGATATCGACCTGCGGGCAAAGATCGAGGCGCTCGGCCTGCTGTAGGCCAAGCGCCTCGATGCGCGATGCGAATGGTGAGTGACTATGGAGTCGTGGTCACCTGGAACTGGAAGCCGATGAACTCGCCACCGACATCGCCACCGGGGTTCGTCATGTACCCGACGCGGTAGCCCCAGGAGCCGGTGCGTCCGAGATCGGCCAGGATCTCGAAGGTGCGGTCCTTCTTCACCGTGGTCGTGATGCCGAGATCCTGGAATTCGCCACTGCCCTTCTTGTCACTCGGAAGGAAGCGCTGCAGGCTGAGTTCCTGGCCGGGCTTGGTGTACTTCGGCGCCTTGCCGGTGATCGTGATGGTCGATCCGGCCGCTGCCTTGCTCGGGGTCACCGAGGCGGTTCCCGGCTCCCAGCCGACGACATTCGGCTTCTTCGGGAATCCGGACTTCGTGAGCTTGGCGGAGTCGTAGGCGATGACCTTTGCCGCGACCGTTGCGGATGCAGGCGATGCGGTGATCACGACGGGCGAGAGGACGATCGCCGCGCCCAGCAGCGCTGCGCCGGCCTTCGTGGACTTCTTCATGGGTTCCCCCTTCTGTGGACTTGCGGTCTACCCGCGACCCTAGGCCCCTAAACCAGGTGATTGCGGGTTTTGCGGGTGGTGGAGCCGGTGTTGGCGTGGCCCGGCACGCGGTCAGAGGGGCTCCCGGAATGCGGGAGAATAGGGCCGTGGCCGGTCGCAATCTCATCAACGTCGAGTCCGTGACCAAGGCCTATGGCCATCGTCCGCTCCTCGACAAGGTCTCCCTCGGCGTGGGGGAGGCCGATCGCATCGGCATCGTCGGCCGCAACGGCGCCGGCAAGAGCACCCTGCTGCGCATCCTGGCCCAGACCGAGAAGGTCGATGACGGCCGCGTCAGCATGGGCAATGACGTGCGCCTGGGTTTCCTCCGCCAGCGCGATGACTTCCCGCCCGAGCTCACGGTGCTCGAGGCGGTAGTGGGTGATCGTCCGACTCACGAGTGGGCCGTCGACCCGAATGTGCGCGAGGTGCTCGAGGGCTTGCTCGGCGGTTTCGATGAGGAATTGCTCGCTCGTACCCTCGGCACGATGTCGGGCGGTGAGCGTCGCCGCGTCGATCTCGCTCGCCTGCTCATCACCGACCTTGATGTCCTTCTCCTCGACGAGCCGACCAACCATCTCGATGTCGAGGTCATCGCGTGGCTTGCCGCCTACCTCAAGACTCGACCGCGCCTCGGCCTGCTCGTCGTCACCCATGATCGCTGGTTCCTCGACGAGGTCTGCGAGAACATGTGGGAGGTCGTGAATGGCGGAGTCGAGGAGTACGACGGCGGCTACAGCGCCTACGTACTCGCCAAGGCCGAGCGCATGCGCCAGGCGTCAGTGAGCGAACAGCGACGCAACATGCTCATTCGCAAGGAGCTCGCCTGGCTGCGCCGCGGCGCTCCTGCACGAACCTCCAAGCCGAAGTTCCGTATCGACGCCGCGAATGAGCTCATCACCGCGGAGCCGCCGCCTCGTGACAAGGTCGAGTTGCTCTCATTCGCCGATGCGCGACTGGGCAAGACCGTCTACGAGGTGCATGACGGTCAGCTGAAAGCAGGAGACAAGCTGCTCATCGAGCGATTCAACTGGAATATCGGACCGGGGCAGCGCCTGGGCGTGCTCGGATCGAATGGCGCGGGCAAGACCACTCTCATACGAATGCTGCAGGGCGAGGTCAAGCTCGCTCAGGGCAAGCTCGTCACCGGCGTGACTGTGAAGCCGGCGTATCTCTCGCAGCATCTCGAAGAGCTCAATCCGAAGTGGCGAGTGCTCGAGGCCGTGGAGCACGTCGCCAATCGCGTCGACCTCGGAAAGGGACGCGAGCTCTCGGCCTCGCAGCTCTGCGAGCGCCTGGGCTTCAGTGCCGACTCGCAGTGGACCCCTGTCGGCGATCTCTCGGGAGGCGAGCGCCGTCGTCTGCAGCTCACCCGCCTGCTCATGGGCGGCCCGAACGTCCTGGTGCTCGATGAGCCGACCAACGACTTCGATATCGAGACGCTCGGTGCACTCGAGGATCTCCTCGATGGGTTCGCCGGCACTCTCATCGTCATCTCGCATGATCGGTTCTTCCTCGAGCGCGTCTGCGACGACTTCTTCGGACTAGTGGGCGACCTTCACCTCCGGGATCTCACGGGTGGAGTCGATGACTACCTGGATCGCCTTCGGGCGCACAAGGCAGCACCGGCAGCCAAGGGCATCTCGAATAACGCAGGAGCCGCCTCGGGTACGAGTGCTGCGCAGGATCGCCTGAACCAGAAGGAGATGGCGAAGCTCGAGCGCCAGATTAAGAAGTTCGATGAGCGCGAGACGAAGCTGCACGACGATCTCGCGACGCACGCAACTGACTTCGAGAAGGTCGCGGCACTGAACGAGGAATTGCGCGAGGTGCAGAAGGCGAAGGAAGAGGCTGAGGAGGCCTGGCTCGCACTCGCCGACTGATCAGCGCCAGCTGGCGAGAAGCGAGTTCTCGGCGAGCTGAGCGATCTCCTCCTCGTTGAGACCCAGCGCCTCGGCAATCGCAACGTAGTTGTCGGCCACGTATCCGCCGAAATAGGCCGGGTCGTCGCTGTTGACCGTAACGAGCACGCCGGCTTCCATCAGGCGCTTGAGCGGATGCTCGCGCAGGTCCGGCGTGACCTGGAGTCGCTGATTGGACAGCGGGCACATGGTCAAAGGGATGCGATGCGTGGCCAGGCGCTCGACGAGCGCGTCATCATCAATGGCATTCACGCCGTGATCGATGCGCTCGACCATGAGCAGCTCGAGGGCGTCGGTGACATTGCCGGCGGGACCCTCCTCGCCTGCGTGCGCGACAGCGCGCAGGCCCAGCTCGTGGGCGGCATGGAAGGCTCGCTCGAACTTCGCCGGGGGATTGCCCTGCTCACCGGAGTCGAGGCCGACGCCGTCGATGAACTGCAGGTAGGGCTTCGCCTCCTGCAGAGCGGTCAGGGCATCGTCCTCGCTCAGGTGACGCAGGAAGCACATGATGAGGCGATGGGTGATGCCGAGTTCGAGCTCACCCAACTTGAGTGCCCGAGTAATTCCATTCAGGACGATGCCGAACTCCACGCCGCGCCCGGTGTGAGCCTGGGGGTCGAAGAAGATCTCGACGTGCACGACTCCATCGGCCTTCGCCCGCTCGAGATAGGCCCACGTCAGGTCGAAGAAGTCCTCCTCGGTGATGAGCACTGCCGCGCCTGCGTAATAGAGATCCAGGAAGGCCTGAAGATCGGCAAAGTCATACGCGGCCCTCACCTCATTGGCGTTCGCGAAGGGGATCTCGATGCCGTTGCGCTGCGCGAGGCTGAACATCATCTCGGGCTCGAGAGTGCCCTCGATGTGCACGTGCAGCTCGGCCTTGGGGAGGGAAACGACATACTCGCGGAGGGTGGTCACGCGACGAGTATCGCCCATGCGTCAGCGTGAGCGGATGATGATGTCGGAAGCGTCCCGGAACCGCGAATTGGCCCACAACTGGTTTCCGTCTTGCACCGTGAAGCCGGTGAGCGATGGCTTGACGCCGTCGAACACCGCCGTGGACGGGGACTCCATGATGAGTGCCCATTCGCGGCGGAGGAAGTGCTCCTGCAGCATGCCCTCGACATAGCGATTGTGCGTGCCCACCGCGAGGAAGCGCACGCGCTGCTCGATCAGGTCATTGGCGGGCAGCACGACCTCGAGTTCCTGGCCTTGTAGGTCGACGTGCATGAGATCGACGGCTGCAGCATCCCCGACAAGGGTTTCCAGGGTCACGGTCGGCACGTCGACATGATCGAAGTGCGCACCGCGATAGTCCATGGTGCGCTCATGATCGGTGAGCACGGCACCGCCCATGTCGTCGTCGGACAGGGTCGGGAAGCGCAGCGTGGTCTCGGTAGACCAGCAGGCAGCGAGCACCACGAGCATCTCGACCTGATCGCGACGCTCGGCGATTGCCGCCGCAATCTGGGCGGGATTCCCAGTGACCAGTTCAGCGGGAATGCCGTTGTCCGCCGCATGCTGCATGGCCCAGCCCGCGCGGATCGGATCAGCCTCGATCGCGATCCCGCGCGCCCGCTTCCCCGCGCGCCGTGCGAGGACGATGCCGCCCACTGTCCAGGGTGCCCAGCCCGATCCTGCCTCGATCACGAAGTAGTCATCGCGTTCATTGGTGAGCGACAGGGTCAGACCGGCATACTCCTCGGCCTCCGAGCGGTAGCCATCGGTCGGGATCGGGAGAGCCTCACTCGTCGTTCCGGCGAGCTCCTGCGGAGCCCAGGGGAGCATGCCGATGCGGGTGCGAATACCCGCCCAGTCGACCAGGAACACGCCCTCATCGCTCGGCTGGTCGGAGCAGCGGATGGTCTCCAGGATCGCGGGCACGGCAGCCGGGAGAACAGGCAGATGGAGCCCATTCCCGTACATCGGATACCGCAGATGCGGTTCCAGCTCGGACGGCGAGTCCCCCGCTCTCGTCCGCCGTCTCATCGAAGACAGCATTCGGGAACCGTACTGGTCGGAGCACCGTGTTTCAGGCAAGTTAACGCAATCGTGTTCGTTTCACGCGGGGCCGCATGGGCCGCCATACTTCGCTGCTGCCTGGCATTCACTCACTTGGAGTACACGTGGAACAGATCAACGCCGGAGACACCGCCTGGGTGCTCATCTCGGCCGCACTCGTCATGCTCATGACCCCCGGCCTCGCCCTCTTCTACGGCGGCATGGTGCGGGCCAAGAGTGCGCTGAACATGCTCATGATGAGCTTCACCGCCCTAGGCATCGTCACGATCGTGTGGATCACCATCGGCTACACGCTGGCCTTCGGCACCGACAGTGCCGGCGGCCTGATCGGTGATCTCAGGCAGATCGGCCTGGTCGACACCCTGGATCAGACTGTCGGCGCCCCCGGCCACAAGATTCCGATGCTCGCCTTCGTGATGTTCCAGCTGACCTTCGCGGTCGTCACCACTGCACTGCTCTCCGGCGCCATCGCCGACCGCACGAAGTTCAGTGCCTGGATCGTGTTCGTCATCGCCTGGAGCCTGCTGGTCTACGTGCCTGCCGCGCACTGGGCGTTCAGCTTCGACGGCGGTCAGGGCGGCTGGATCGGCGATCGTCTCGGCGCCCTCGACTTCGCGGGTGGAACGGCAGTCGAGATCAACTCGGGAGCCTCGGCCCTCGCCCTGGCCCTCGTGGTCGGCAAGCGCATCGGCTTCCGCAAGGATCCGATGCGCCCTCACAATCTTCCGCTGGTGCTTCTCGGCGCCGGCCTGCTGTGGTTCGGCTGGCTGGGCTTCAATGCCGGTTCGGCACTTGCCGCCAATGGCACTGCTGCTGTGGCGATGATCAATACGCAGATCGCCGCGGCAACGGGTGCACTCGCCTGGATCGGTTACGAGAAGGTCAAGGACGGCAAGGCCACCACCCTCGGTATCGCCTCGGGCGCGGTCGCCGGCGCCGTGGCCATCACTCCCGCCTGCGGTTTCGTCACGCCGCTCGGTGCCGTGGTCATCGGCCTGCTCGCCGGCGTGATCTGCGCCTGGGCGGTGAGCCAGAAGTACCGACTCGGCTTCGACGACTCCCTGGACGTCGTCGGCGTGCATGGAGTGGGTGGACTCGTGGGCATGATCGCCATCGGCTTCCTCGCCGCACTGGTGGCGAACCCCGCCGGTGCGAACGGGCTCCTCTACGGTGGCGGCTTCTCGCTCCTGGGCAAGCAGCTGATCGCCTGTGTCGCGATGGCGGCCTTCGCCTTCATCGCGACGTGGATCATCGCGACCGTGATCACTAAGACGATGGGCTTCCGTGCTGATCCGGAAGACGAGATCGCCGGTCTCGACACCACGCAGCATGCGGAGTCTGCGTACGATCTCGCGGGCGTTGCCGGCGGCGGAATGCTCGGCGGCTCTCATCCGCTCTCGGCCATGCGTCGCCACCAAGGAGAGGACAACTGATGAAGCTCGTGACCGCGATCATCAAGCCGTTCAAGCTCGAGGAGGTCAAGGAGGCGCTGACTGCCATCGGCATCAATGGCCTGACCGTCTCGGAGGCGAGCGGCTTCGGCCGCCAGCGCGGGCACATCGAGGTGTACCGCGGTGCCGAGTACACGGTCGATCTCGTGCCGAAGGTGCGAGTGGAGGTTCTCGCTGACGATGACATCGTCGATCGAGTGGTCGATGCGATCACTGACGCGGCTCGCACCGAGCGGATAGGCGATGGCAAGGTCTGGGTCGTCCCCGTCGACAGGGTGGTTCGCGTGCGCACGGGTGAGCAGGGGCCCGAGGCCATCTAGTTCCGGGCGCATCCCGCCCGGTGCGGATAGCATCGAGGAATGGAGCGCAGAGCAGTTCTCACGTCGGGTGCGGTGATCGCCGGTGCCGGCATCGCCGCCGTCACCCTCGCCGCTTGTGGCGACAACTCGGGCTCGGCCGGTTCCGCGGCGAGTTCCGCGGCACCTGCGGGCAGTGCGCCGGCCGCATCCCCGGGGTCGGCTTCCTCCGGTGCTCAGATCGCCAAGACGAC
>JBJSWO010000207.1:0-4156 GCA_046085905.1 Actinomycetes bacterium
AGGAGCCCATGATCAGCACGGGGGTCACGGAAGACTGGTCGATGCCGGGAATGAGTGAGGTCGTCATGCCACGAATCTAGCGAGGTACTGTCATCACATGACGGGGAATCCTGTAGATCTTGAGGTTCGCTCACTGACCAAGGTCTTCGGACGCGGTGACGGCGTGCGCGCTGTCTCCGATCTCTCCTTCCGCGTCGAGCCCGGCCGCGTCACCGGCTTTCTCGGCCCCAATGGCTCAGGCAAGACCACCACGCTGCGCTGCCTGCTCGGCCTCGTGAGCCCCACCTCTGGCGAGACCCTCGTCGGCGGGCATCCGTACCGCGAATTGCATGACCCCCTGCACACCGTCGGCGCAGCACTCGAGGCCAGCGGATTCCATCCCGGTCGCACGGCACGAGGTCACCTGAGCGTCGTCGCGGCTTCTGCGGGTATCCCCCGCGCGCGCGTGACCGAGGTGCTCGAGCTCGTGGGCCTTGCTGATGCCGGTCATCGCAAGGTCGGCGGGTACTCCCTCGGCATGCGTCAGCGGCTCTCGCTCGCCACGGCACTTCTCGGCAATCCCGCAGTGCTGATCCTCGACGAGCCGGCCAACGGTCTCGATCCCGAGGGCATTGCCTGGCTGCGCAGCTTCCTGCGCTCCCTTGCTGCCGAGGGGCGCACCGTGCTCGTGTCGAGTCACGTGCTTTCCGAGGTTCAGCTCACTGTCGATGACGTCGTGATCATTCGCAAGGGTGAACTCGTGAGTTACGGCTCACTCGAGGCACTGAGCTCCGGCATGAGCGCACGCGTCATCGTGCGCAGCCCTGACTCGATCCGACTCGCGGAATCCATCAGCCAGCAGGCCTCGGTCACGACCGATGCGAGCGGGGCCCTGCTGGTCACTGGCATGAGCGCCGCCGATATCGGCGCCCTGGCCTTCGCGCACAACGTCATGCTCCACGAACTCCACACCGAGGAGCACGACCTGGAGGCTGTCTTCCTTGAGCTGACCTCGAGCGAAGGGGGTATCGCATGAACGCCCTGAGAGCGGAGTTCCGCAAGGTCCTGACTACCAAGCTCGCCCTGTGGCTGCTGGCCTTCTCGGTTGCCTTCACCGCACTCAACGTGCTGCTCATGGTCTACCTCGTGCCCACCAGTGCCAGGCTCGTCGACAGCGGGCAGCTGCTGCAGATCCCGGCGTACGTGAACAGCATCGTGGCCTCCTGCGCCAACGCGTCGGTGTTCGTGCTGATCATCGGCATCATCGGCATGACCGGCGAGTACCGGCACATGACCATCACGGCGACTTTCCTGGCCTCTCCGCGCCGTGCACCGGTCATGGTCGCCAAGGCGGTCACCTATGCGGTCATCGGCGCGATCTTCGGCATCATCAACTTCGCCGTCTCTCTCGGCCTGGCCGTGATCACCCTCGCCGGCAAGGAGCATGCCGCGATCGTTCCCTCCGAGTCACTGCAGACTCTCGGCGGCGTGATCCTGGGCTTCGCGATCTACGCGATCCTCGGCGTCGCTGTCGGATCGCTGATCCGCAACCAGGTCGCCGCACTGATCATCGCCCTGGTCTTCGTCTTCCTCATCCAGCCGCTGCTCAGCGCATTCGTCGACTGGACAACCGCCTGGCTGCCCGGCGGCGCACTCGATGCCGTCATGAACATGACCTACCGGCAGGGCGAGGCCACCAGCGGCCTGCTCTCCGCGTGGGCCGGCGGACTGCTGCTGATCGGCTACGCAGTCGTGCTCGGAGCCATCGCGTCCATCACGACCCTCAAGCGCGACATCACCTAGACGCGCTACCAGGGAACGATCTGACGGTCCTCCCAGAGAAGGCCGGTGGGCACGGGAGCGCCCTCGTGGGTGAGCGCGTCACGCGTGGCCAGCCACACGATCGTCTCGGCACCCTCGGTCGCCGACCGCGGCGCATCGGGGCCGCCCATGTCGGTGCGGCAATGGTTCGGGCACATCGCATCGACCAGGATCCCGCGCTTGCCATGCATCATCTCCGCAGCAAGGTTCTTGGTCAGGGCGTTCAGGCCCGCCTTGCTCACTCGATACGGGGCAAGACCGCCTGAGGTTCCGGGGCCGCTGAATCGGCCGAGGCAGGCCGAGACAGTGATCACTCGACCATCACGACGCTCAGCCATGCCCGGGACGAACAGCCGCATGGCATGGAAGGCCCCGTCGAGGTTGATGCCCATCACCCGATCCCATTCCTCGGATGTCGTCCGCAGGGTCTTCGATGCCTTGTCGCTCATCACTCCGGCAGAGATCACCAGGATGTCAGGTGCGGCCAACGGGCCCAGCCGCGCTGCCAGTGCATCCATCGAGCCGGCATCGGCCACGTCGGCGCTCTCTCCTACCGCGTCGATCCCCTCGGCCACCAGGAGCTCGGCCGCCGAGTGGGCCCGCGCAGGGTCTACTCCGATCAGCACCACGGTCGCGCCCAGCGAACCGAGTCCGCGCGCAGCCTCGAAGCCGATGCCACGCGAGCCTCCCGTGATCAGTGCCACACGGCCCGCGAGCGGCTCCTGAATATCGGAATTCGGCATGCGGACAGCCTTGCGGATAAACGAGATCGCGCAACCTGATGCGACTCCAGCACTGCCTGAGGCGACCTCGGCTGAGTGACTGCGCTGGCATAGACTCGAGGCGTGTCGAATGAGCCTGCAGCAGCCACCGGATTCGGACCGAATGAATGGCTGGTAGACGAGATCTACCAGCAGTTCCTGACTGACAAGAGCAGCGTCGATCCCGCCTGGTGGGAGTTCTTCGAGGGGTACACCCCTGCCGACCAGTCTCCCCATGCCAGCAAGGCAGCTCAGACAGTCGCCGCGCAGCCGCCAGACGCTCCGGTCCCTGCCGCCGCACCGTCTCCGGCCGCACCGCCGGCACCTGCCGCCACACCTGCACCCAAGTCCGCGGCCAACCCCGCACCCCAGGCTGATGACGTCAACGTTCCCCTCAAGGGCGCAGCAGCTCGCGTGGTCGCGAACATGGAAGCCAGCCTGAGCGTCCCGACGGCCACCAGCGTCCGCTCGATCCCGGCCAAGCTGATGATCGATACCCGCACCGTGATCAACAACCATCTGGCTCGTGGTCGCGGCGGCAAGGTCTCGTTCACTCACCTGATCGGCTACGCGATCGTGCGCGCCACCGCCGAGATCCCGGCGATGAACCGCTCCTTCACCGAGATCGACGGCAAGCCGATCATGGTTGAGCATGCTGACGTCAACCTTGGCCTGGCCATCGACATCGCGAAGCCCGACGGCTCGCGGCAGTTGCTCGTGCCCGCCATCAAGGGCGCGCAGGCCATGGACTTCGCGCAGTTCTGGGCCGCGTACGAGGAGGTCGTGCGCAAGGCACGCGCCGGTGCGCTCACCGCCGACGACTTCGCCGGCACCACGATCTCGCTCACCAACCCCGGTGGCATCGGCACCGTGCACTCCGTGCCGCGCCTGATGCCCGGCCAGGGCTGCATCATCGGCGTCGGCGCCATGGAGTACCCCGCCGAGTGGCAGGGCGCCTCTCCAGAGTCGATCGCGCGCAATGCGGTCTCCAAGATCATGACCCTGACCTCGACCTACGACCACCGCATCATCCAGGGTGCCCAGTCGGGCGAGTTCCTCAAGCGCATCCATCAATTGCTGCTCGGCGGCGACGACTTCTACGGTGATATCTACCGCTCGCTGCGCGTGCCGTACGAGCCCATCCGATGGGCTCAGGACATCTCGGCCAGCCACGAGACCGATCTCGACAAGACCGTGCGCGTGCAGGAGATCATCGACGCCTATCGCGTGCGCGGTCACCTGATGGCGGACACTGATCCGCTCGAGTACCGCCAGCGCACGCATCCTGATCTCGACGTGCTTACCCACAAGCTCACGCTGTGGGATCTCGACCGCGAGTTCGCCACCGGTGGTTTCGGCGGCAAGCCGCTGATGAAGCTGCGCGAGATCCTCGGCGTGCTCCGCGATTCCTACACCCGCACCGTCGGCATCGAGTACATGCACATCGAGGATCCCAAGCAGCGCGCCTGGATCCAGAAGCAGGTCGAGCAGCCGCATGCCAAGCCCGATGTTGCCGAGCAGCTGCGCATCCTGCACAAGCTCAACGAGGGCGAGGCACTGGAGTCCTTCCTGCAGACCAAGTACGTCGGCCAGAA
>JBJSWO010000208.1:0-4153 GCA_046085905.1 Actinomycetes bacterium
AGAACGGCGGTGCGCGGGATGTAGGGCAGCCAGCTCGCGAGGTTCTCGCGCAGGTGCTGGGCCGGCGTCGCCAGGGCGATGATGTCGACGCCGTCGAGGGCTGCAGCAGCGTCGGTGGTAGCCGACAGTGCGGCCGGCAACTCGATGCCCGGCTGGTAGGCCTCATTGCGATGCACGGAGTTGATCTCGTCGGCGATCTCGGTGCGGCGCGTCCACATCCGCACGTCACTGCCCGCATCGGCGAGCACCATTCCGAAGGCTGTACCCCAGGAGCCGCTGCCCATCATCGCCACGCGACTCATGAGGCATCCCTCTTCCACCGGTAGGGCTCGGTCGGGGCGACCTCGCCACGTGCCTGCTCGAGGAGAGCGGTGATGGCCGCCCAGATGCGCTGGCTCGCGATACGCAATGTATCGGCATCGAGGGGCCGGTCGTACAGATCGGCGAGATCCACAGGTGCTCCGACCCGCATCACCATGGTCTTGCGCGGAAGGATCCTGAACTGCTTGACGTAGGGCTTCATGATCGACTGGGGGCCCCACTGCGCGACAGGGATCAGCGGGCGCCGGGTGGCCAGCGCAATACGGGCGGCTCCCGTCTTGAGCGCCATCACCCAGAGATCGGGATCCTTGGTCATCGTTCCCTCGGGATACACGACCACGCACTCGCCGTTCTCCACTGCCGAAATCGCATCGCGCACGGCGGCCACTGCCTCGGTCGACTCGCGATACACCGGGATCTGCCCGGCCCCGCTGATGATGCGGCCGACGACGGGGATCCGGAACAGCGGCTCCTTCGCAAGGAAACGCGGCGGCCGGTCGTTGTTCCAGAGCAGGTTCGACAATGACAGCGGATCGAACCATGAAAGGTGGTTGGCGGCCACGATGATGCCGCCGCCGTCCTGCTCGAGATTCTCCGCGCCTAGCCAGTCACGCTTGGTGAAGATCATCAGGAAGGGCCAGAGGAGCACTGCGGCGAGCCGGAACCAGAAGCCCAGACGCCTCTTCCTGCGCACATGACCCGGATTCGGCATGCGCCTACTCTTCCATGCCCGTGCGGCTCACCTTGGTCCATGGGCTTGGATGGGGTGATGATGTCGTGGACGGTCGTGATCCCGGTGAAGCGCCTGGATGCCGCCAAGACCCGGCTCGCGGGTGTCGATGATCCTCGACGGCCGGAGTTGGCCCTGGCCTTTGCCCTCGATGTCATCGATGCCTGCCTGGAGGCGACCTCGACGGGCACGGTAATCGTCGTAACCGACGATCAGGAGGTGATCGCCGGTGCCTCCGACGTCACGATCTGTCCGGAGCCGGAGGGCGGTGGCCTCAATGCGGCAGTGCGCCGGGGAGCGGCCCTGGCGGACGGCCCCGTGGTGGCCCTGGCCGGAGACCTTCCCTGCCTGACCGGCGAAGCCCTCGATTACCTCCTGGCTCTCGCGTCGGGACATGAGCGCAGCGTGCTCAGCGATGCCCAGGGCTCCGGAACGGCGATGCTGTTCGCGAGCGATGCCCGCACTCTCGACCCGCACTTCGGCCCCGAGTCGCGATCGGCTCACGTGCACGGCGGCTGCTTCGACCTGGCCCTGGACGCCCCAGGTGACGTTCGCATGCTGATTGCCGGCGCCAGGAGAGATGTCGATACGCCGGCTGACCTCTGGGATGCGAGGCGGATCGGAGTCGGGACGCACACTCGCGCCGTACTCGAGGAGATGCCGTGATCGTCATGTTCCGTGCCTATCGCGACGAGCATGCCCACGTGGTCTCCGAGGAGGGCGTGACCCTCGCTGTCCCGATCGGCCTCGTCGCCGATGCCGGACTTCGGTCCTTGCGCACGGGCCAGCGACTCGTGCTCGAGTGCGCGGAGGACGGAAGCCTGCTCAGCGTTCGACTCCCGTAATGCATCGAGGCGGCCACCCGAGTGGGTGACCGCCTCGCGCAGAGATGACTAGCGCTTGCGTGCGGGAGCCTTCTTGACGACCTTCTTGGCTGCTGCCTTCTTGGCGGGAGCTGCCTTCTTGACGACCTTCTTGGCTGCTGCCTTCTTGGCGGGAGCTGCCTTCTTGGCTGCTGCCTTCTTGACGACCTTCTTGGCTGCTGCCTTCTTGGCGGGAGCTGCCTTCTTGGCTGCTGCCTTCTTGGGGGCTGCCGGCGCGGCGACCTTCTTGGCACCGGACACGACTGCCTTGAACTCCGCACCCGGGCGGAACTTCGGCAGCTTGGTGGCCTTGATCTTCACGGTCTCGCCGGTACGCGGGTTGCGGCCGAGGCGAGCCTTGCGTGCCTGTGCCTCGAAGACGCCGAAGCCGCTGATCGCAACCTTCTCGCCCTTGGCGACAGCGCGCTTGGTGTCGTCGATGAACGCGTCGACGATAGCGGTGACGTCGCGCTTGCTGTGGCCCAGACGTGCGGCCACTGAGTCAATGAGTTCTGCCTTGTTCACTTAAAACCCCTCCGGAGGGTAATTAGGCCGGCCGGATGCCGACGTGGGGAATCTAATCCGAATGACGGTGAATTCACGCGCGCCACGCCGCGAAAGCCCTTGCCAATAAACAGAAATCGGCAAGGGCTTTCGTCGTGCTTGTGCGTTAGTGACGGCTACTTCGTGGTCGGCTTGTAGGACGGACGAGTAGCCTCGAAAGCGGCGATCTCGTCGGCGTACTGCAGCGTGATGCCGATGTCATCAAGCCCGGCCATCAAGCGCCAGCGCACGTAGTCATCGACCTCGAACTGAGCGACGAGTTCGCCGACACGCACCTGGCGCGCCTCGAGATCGACGGTCACGGGTGTGGCCGGATCTCGCTCAATGAGCTCCCAGATCTGCTCGACGAGAGCCTGATCGACTACCGCCGTCAGCAGGCCGCCCTTGCCCGAGTTTCCGCGGAAGATATCGGCGAATCGTGAGGAGATCACGACCTTGAAGCCGTAGTCCTGAAGCGCCCAGACTGCATGCTCACGCGAGGAACCGGTGCCGAAGTCAGGTCCGGCGACCAGGATCGTGACGCCCTGGTACTCAGGACGATTGAGCACGAAATCCGAGTCCTTGCGCCACGACGAGAACAGGCCGTCCTCGAAGCCGTGGCGCGTAATGCGCTTGAGGTACTCGGCGGGGATGATCTGGTCGGTGTCGACATTGCTGCGACGAAGGGGCGCTGCAGTGCCGGTGTGGGTGACGAAAGCTTCCATGTCGGTGCCTTTCCGAATCAGGAGGCCGAAGCCAGGTCGGCGGGTGCGGCCAGGTGGCCCGAGACAGCAGTCGCAGCGGCCACAGCCGGTGAGACCAGGTGGGTGCGACCGCCCGGACCCTGACGACCCTCGAAGTTGCGGTTCGAGGTCGAGGCACTGCGCTCCCCCGGCTTGAGCTTGTCGGGGTTCATCGCCAGGCACATCGAGCAGCCGGCCTCGCGCCACTCGGCGCCGGCCTCGCTGATGATGACGTTCAGGCCCTCGGCCTCCGCCTGCTGCTTGACCCGCACCGAGCCCGGGACGACGAGCATGCGAACGCTCGGTGCCACCTTGCGGCCCTTGAGAACCTCCGCCACCGCACGAAGATCCTCGATGCGGCCGTTGGTGCAGGAGCCGACGAACACGGTGTCGACCTTGATGTCGCGCAGAGGCATTCCGGGCGTGAGATCCATGTAGGCGAGTGCACCCTCTATCGCGACGCGATCGACCTCGTCGACAGCATCGGCCGGAGAGGGGACATTGCCCGACAGTGGAAGCCCCTGACCCGGGTTGGTTCCCCAGGTGACGAAGGGGCTCAGCGTGCTGGCGTCGATGAAGACCTCAGCGTCGTAGGTGGCGTCAGCATCCGACGGCAGGGTCTTCCACCACTCGACAGCGGCATCCCAGTCGGCGCCTGTCGGAGCATGATCGCGACCCTTCAGGTGCTCGAAGGTGGTCTCGTCGGGTGCGACCATTCCGGCGCGTGCACCCGCCTCGATGGACATGTTGCACAGGGTCATGCGACCTTCCATCGAAAGGCTGCGGATGGCGCTGCCGCCGAATTCGATGGCGTAGCCGGTGCCGCCAGCGGTACCGATCGCCCCAATGATGGCCAGCGCCACATCCTTGCCGGTCACACCCTTGCCCAGTTTGCCTTCAACGGCAACAAGCATGGTTTTCGATTTTTTCTGCACCAGACACTGGGTGGCCAG
>JBJSWO010000209.1:0-8148 GCA_046085905.1 Actinomycetes bacterium
GAGCCTTCGGCCGAACGGAGGAGGTGCTTGAGAGCGGACACGACTCCCTTCTCGGGCCTGGTCAAGGCTGCAACGATCTCGTCGATCTGGCTCTCCGGCCCCCTCTTGCCCAACAGGTACTGTGCGAGCCCCAGGCTCACGGCTTCCGTGGCGTCGATCGCTCGGCCGGTCGCGCAGATCTCGAGAGCCCTCGCATAGCCGACGGTTCGAACGAGCGGGAACGTACCCCCGAGATCCGGGACCAGCCCGAGCATCGGCTCACGCATGGCGAAACTTGCGTCAGGCATCACCATGACGAGGTCACAGGCGAGGGCGAGCTGGAATCCCGCGCCGATCGCGTGACCCTGAACGATGGCGATCGTCAGGGCATCGCATTCGCGCCACCAGGTGAATGCGCTCTGGGCCGTGGCAATGAAGCCGCGCAGGGTGTCCTGGCCTGCCATCCCGATGGATGCCAGGGTCACGGGATTCTCGGCTGTGGGCGCTCCGAGCATCGATCTATCGAGGCCCGCGCTGAAACTCGCACCCTCGGCCGACAGGACGACGACTCGCGTGAGGTCGGTGACGAAGCGCTTCGCCTCTGCCAGTGCGTCCCAGGTACGCGGCGTCTGGGCATTCCTGTTCTGCGGCGAGCAGAGCACGACATCAAGCCTGGATCCTGAGTCGATTACCCGAACGCCATCAGCGTCGAACACTGTGGTCATCGGCTCAGGCAAGTTCGACGAGGTCTGCATAGTCATCACTCCAGAGGTCTTCATCACCATCGGGCAGGATCAGCACGCGCTCGGGCTCGAGTGCGTACACGGCGCCTGGATCATGGGTCACGAGGATCACCGCACCCTCGTAGCTGCGCAGTGCGCTCAGGACTTCCTCGCGACTGGCCGGATCCAGGTTGTTGGTGGGCTCGTCGAGCAGGAGAACATTCGCGCCTGACACGACCAGGCAGGCTAGGGCGAGACGGGTCTTCTCCCCGCCGGAGAGGACTCCGGTGGGCTTGCTCACGTCATCGCCTTGGAAGAGGAAGGATCCGAGGACGGTGCGCTGTTTCGCATCGTCGAGATGCCCACCGGCTCGCTGCATGGTTTCCAGTACCGTGGCATTCGGGTCCAGGGTCTCGTGTTCCTGGGCGTAATAGCCGATCACGGCTCCGTGACCTGGCTCGATGCCGCCGGTGTCAGGCTTGTCGACGCCGGCCAGGATGCGCAGCAGGGTGGTCTTGCCAGCACCGTTGAGCCCCAGGATCACGACCTTGCTGCCGCGGTCGATGGCGAGGTCGACATCGGTGAATACCTCGAGTGAGCCGTATGAACGCGACAGCGAACTCGCCGTGAGCGGAACCTTGCCGCACGGCTTGGGCTCGGGGAATCGAAGCTTGGCCACCTTGTCACTCTGGCGCACATCCGAGAGCCCGGCGATCAGGGTGTCAGCCCGACGCAGCATGTTCTGGGCAGCCTTGGCCTTGGACGCCTTCGCGCGCATCCGGTCTGCCTGGTTGCGCAGCACCTCGGCCTGCTGCTCCGCATTGCGTCGTTCTCGCTTGCGGCGGCGCTCATCGGTCTCTCGCGCGGTCAGATAGGTCGACCAGCCCATTGAATACACGTCGAGCTCCCGACGCGTCGCATCGAGATGCCAGACCTTGTTGACCGTGTCGCCCAGCAATTCGGTGTCATGACTGATGACGATGAATCCGCCTTCGTACGTCATGAGGAACTTGCGGAGCCACTTGATGGAGTCGGCATCAAGATGATTCGTCGGCTCATCAAGCAGCAGCACGTCGGCGCCGCTGAACAGGATTCGAGCAAGCTCGACTCGTCGACGCTGACCGCCGGACAGAGTGCCGAGAGGCTGGGCCAGGATGCGATCCTCGAGACCGACCGACGCGGCGATTGCCGCCGCCTGCGACTCGACCGCATAGCCGCCGAGTGCCTCGAACTCGGCCTCAGCGCGGGCATAGCGAGCGATGATCCGATCACGCTCGGCCTCATCGGGCTCATCCATGCGCATACTGGCCTCATGCATCCGACGCATGACGTCCTGGAGGCCACGAGCCGACAGGATTCGATCGCGGGCGATCTCCTCAGGGTTGCCGGATCGTGGATCCTGCGGCAGGTATCCGACGGTGCCGGTGCTCGAGATCGTGCCAGCTGCAGGGGTGGTCTCCCCCGCCAGCGCCTTGGTCAGGGTGGTCTTGCCCGCACCATTGCGGCCCACGAGACCGACCCGATCACCGGGACCCACCCGGAAGTTGGCATTGTCGAGCAGGAGCTGGGATCCAGCGCGAAGCTCGATGCCGGATGCGGTGATCATGAGGCCCTCAGTCTACGGGCTCGGACGGACCCTTCCAGACGCCCTGAAGGGCTCAGAGGTTGAATCCGAGCGCACGCAGCATGTCGCGCCCGTCATCGGTGATCTTGTCCGGGCCCCACGGTGGCATCCAGACCCAGTTGATCCTGAAGTCGCTGACAACCGGGGTCAGGGCCGCGCGGGTTTGGTCCTCGATCACGTCGGTCAACGGGCAAGCTGCCGACGTCAGGGTCATGTCGACGGTGGCGATATTCGCCTCGTCCACGGCTACGCCGTAGACGAGACCAAGGTCGACGACATTGATGCCGAGCTCGGGATCCACGACGTCCTTCATTGCCTCGATGACGTCCTCGCTCGTGGCGATACTCATTGCGCCTCCTCCTTCGGAGCCATCAGCCCCGCCTTGATCTCTGCATCCTGCAGCGCCATCCATGGCAGCAGCGCGCACTTGACGCGTGCCGGGTACTTCGCGACTCCGACGAAGGCAACACCGTCACCGATGACATCCTCATCCGGCTCAGAATTTCCCTGGGAGTGCATCATCGCGACAAAGGCCTCTCGCACGACGACGGAGTCCTCCACGCTCGCGCCCTCGAGGATCTCGGCCATCACGCTTGCGCTTGCCTGGGAGATCGAGCAGCCCTGACCTTCGTACCCAATCACCAGATGGCCCGCCGCATCGGCCGCGACATCAACAGTGATCTCGTCACCGCACGTGGGGTTCACATGATGGGCGGAGGCAAGCGGAGATGCGAGTGGGTTCTTCCCGCGCGGATTCTTGTAGTGGTCCAGGATGATGTCCTGGTACAGCCCGTTGAGATCCATCTATCTCACCCCGAAGAAGTCCTGGGCAGCGATGATGCCGGCTACCGCGGCGTCGATGTCACTGCGATCGTTGTAGATGTATGTCGACAGGCGAGTCGTGGCCGGCACTCCGAAGCGACGACAGGTCGGCCAGGCACAGTGATGGCCGACACGCACGGCTACCCCACGACTGTCGAGAACCTGGCCCACATCGTGCGGATGCAAGCCGTCGACCGTGAACGAGATCGCGCTCCCTCGTTCGACATTCGCGGCAGGACCGATCACGGTCACGCCGTCAAGGGTGGCGAGCTGACCGAGGGCATAGCCGGTCAGGTCATGCTCATGCGCGGCAACGGCATCCATGCCGAGAGCCTCGAGATACTCGACAGCGGCACGCATGCCGATTGTTTGCGCCACCATCTGCGTGCCCGCCTCGAATTTCTGCGGCGCCGGGGCATAAGTGCTGCGCTCCATCTGCACGATCTCGATCATCGAACCACCGGTCAGGAAGGGCGGCATCGCCTCGAGAATCTCGGGAGTCCCCCAGAGGAAGCCGATACCGGTCGGGCCGAGCATCTTGTGCCCGCTCCAGGTCACGAGATCGGCGCCGAGATCGCGCATGCGTACGGACTGGTGCGGAATCGACTGGCAGGCATCGACGATGCCGACTGCCCCCACCTCGTGGGCACGTGCCATCACCGCCGCGACCGGGTTGATCGTGCCCAGGATGTTCGACTGATGCACCACGCTCACGGCCTTGGTGCGGGTATCGATGATCAAGTCGAGGGCGTTCATGTCGAGCCTGCCCTCATCGGTCACCGGGATCCAGCGCAGCTCAGCACCGGTCTTGGCACAGGCCTCCTGCCACGGCACGAGATTGGCGTGATGCTCCATCTCGGAGACCACGATGTTGTCGCCCGGCTCAAGGATGAAGCGAGGATCCTGCGCAGGATTGCCACTTGCCTGATGCAGGGCAGTGGCATTGCTGAATGCATAGGCTGCCAGGTTGAGTCCCTCGGTGGCGTTCTTCACGTAGACGACCTCGCGCGGCTCCGCGCCCACGAAACCGGCGATCGCCGCCCGGGCACCCTCGTAGGCCTCCGTGGCCTCCTCGGCGAGCCGGTGAGCCCCACGGTGCACCGCCGCGTTGCAGGTCTCGTAGTACTCCCGCTCGGCATCGAGAACGGACCGCGGCTTCTGCGAGGTCGCGGCACTGTCGAGGTAGACCAGCGGCTTTCCGTCTCGAACGGTGCGTTCGAGGATCGGGAAGTCTCGCTTGATCCGAGCGGGATCGAGAGGTGTCATGGTCAGGCCGAGGCCGCCACGTAGCGGTCATAGCCCTCGGCCTCGAGGACATCAGCCAACTCGGGGCCGCCGGTCTCTACGATGCGGCCCCCGACGAACACGTGCACGACATCAGGGTGGATATAGCGCAGGATTCGCGTGTAGTGCGTGATGAGCAGAACGCCTCCGTTGGTCGCCTCGCGGTAGCGGTTCACACCCTCCGACACGATCCGCAGCGCGTCGACGTCAAGGCCCGAGTCGGTCTCGTCGAGGATCGCGAACTTCGGCGCGAGCAGGCCCAGCTGAAGGATCTCGTGACGCTTCTTCTCGCCACCCGAGAAGCCCTCGTTCACGCTTCGCTCGGCGAAGGCCGGGTCCATTTGCAATTCGGCCATGGAGGTCTTCATGTCCTTGACCCAGGTGCGCAGCTTGGGCGCCTCGCCGCGCACTGCCGTAACCGAGGTGCGCAGGAAGTTCGACACCGAGACACCGGGAACCTCGACGGGATACTGCATCGCGAGGAACAAGCCGGCCTTGGCGCGCTCGTCGACGCTCATGGCAAGGACATCCTGGCCGTCGAGGGTGATGCTGCCCGAGGTCACGACGTACTTGGGATGACCGGCGATGACGTAGGCCAAGGTCGACTTGCCTGAGCCGTTCGGCCCCATGATCGCGTGGGTGCGACCCGAGTCGAGGGTGAGGGTTACGCCGCGCAGAATCTCGCGCTCCCCCGCGTCGGTAATGACGCTGGCGTGCAGATCAGTGATGACGAGCTGGCTCATGAGGTGATGTCCTTCGCGATCTCGAGAGGGGTCGGGTTGATGTCCAGGTAGGCAATGCCCTCGTGCTCGGCGATGCGCGTCGCGAAGACAGGCACCGGCACGATCGCCGGCAGGGTCAGGGGTGCGCCGGTGCGCAGGTCGAAGGCCGAGCCATGCAGCCAGCACTCGAGTGCGCAGCCGTCAACATCGCCTTCGGCCAGGGAGACATCGGCATGGCTGCACCGATCGCCGATGGCGAAGATGTCGCCGTCGATGCTGACGACGGCAACTGCAGTCTCGCCCACCATGACGCGCACGGGCTTGCGGTCGGCGAGGGACTCGATCGCGATGGTGCGCACGAACTCACTCATCATCGGCCTCGATCTCGGCAGGCACGCCAAGACGTGCGGCGATGCGACCCATGATGTCGGCCTGCCAGGCGGCATCGGGAATCCTCGAGACGATGTCAGCGAAGAAGCCGCGCACGACGAGTTGGCGTGCGGTCTCCTCGTCGATGCCACGCGCCTGCAGGTAGAAGAGCTGATCGTCGTCGAATCGACCGGTCGCGCTGGCATGGCCGGCGCTGGCGATGTCGCCGGTCTCGAGCTCGAGATTCGGGACGGAGTCAGCGCGGGCGCCATCACTGAGCAGCAGATTCCGGTTGATCTCGTAGGTCTCGATGCCGGTGGCCTCACGACGCACCAGGACATCGCCCACCCAGACAGTGTGACTGCTCTCGCCCGACAGTGCGCCCTTGTAGACGACGTTGCTGGTGCAGTTCGGCAGGTTGTGATCGACGAAGAGGCGATGCTCCATGAACTGGCCGTCATCGGCGAGGAACACGCCGAGCAGCTGCGCATTACCGCCGGTGCCGTGGTAGGCGACGCTTGGCTGGATGCGCAGATGAGATCCGCCGAGGCTCACCTGGGTGCCGTGGAAAGTTGCATCGCGCCCCAGATCGGCATGCCAGGCCAGCATGCTCTCGAAGGCGCGATCACCGTCGCTGACATTGACCACGGTTGCAGTCGCACCATCACCCACGGTGACGACGATCGATCCGCAGATGGCCGCGTCAACGGGCTGCTCAAGGATGACAGTCGCCTTGCTGAACCGGCCGAAGCGGATCTCGACGTGCTCGTACGACACCGGTGCGGTAGCCGTGAGACTCACGTGAATCGGCTCGGATGACTCGTGCTCTGCAGGGATCTCGAGCACGACAGCGTGCGAGACGCCATCGCGAGCCAGAGCCGAAGGCAGGTCGATCGGCAGCCAGGAGCTCGTGAGCTCGGCGATCGGGATAAGCGACGCCGTGGACTCCGTGGGTGCTGCGTGCCCCGCGGAAGCGACCGGCTCCAGGAACTGAGCGAAGGCGCCCTGTGGAACGAAACGCCACTCCTCTTCGCGCCCCGTCGGGCGCGGGAAGTCGGACGGCACCAGCGAGCGGACACGCGGAGCCAGATCGAGCGGCGGTGCCAGCTCGAGTGCGGGTGAGGTCATCCGACGGCGCCTTCCATCTGCAGTTCGAAGAGGCGGTTGAGCTCGAGGGCATATTCCATCGGCAGTTCACGCGCGATCGGCTCGACGAAGCCGCGCACGATCATCGCCATCGCTTCATCCTCGGCCATTCCACGAGACATGAGGTAGAAGAGCTGATCGGCACTGACCTTGGAGACAGTGGCCTCGTGGCCCATCGAGACGTCGTCCTCGCGCACGTCGACGTAAGGGTAGGTGTCGCTGCGCGAGATGTCGTCGACGAGCAGGGCATCACAGCGCACGGTGCTCTTGGATCCGTAGGAGCCCTCGAGGATCTGCACGAGCCCCCGGTAAGACGTGCGTCCGCCGCCGCGTGCCACCGACTTCGAGACGATGCTCGACGACGTGTGCGGAGCAGCATGAACCATCTTCGAGCCGGCATCCTGATGCTGGCCCTCGCCGGCGAAGGCAATCGAGAGGGTCTCGCCCTTGGCATGCTCGCCCATCAGCCACACGGCGGGATACTTCATCGTGACCTTGGATCCGAGGTTGCCGTCGATCCACTCCATGGTCGCGCCCTCATGGGCCACGGCGCGCTTGGTCACCAGGTTGTAGACGTTGTTCGACCAGTTCTGGATAGTCGTGTAGCGGCAGCGTCCGCCCTTCTTCACGATGATCTCGACGACTGCCGAGTGCAGGGAGTCACTCGAGTAGATCGGTGCGGTGCAGCCCTCGACGTAGTGCACGTAGGCGTCCTCGTCGACGATGATCAGGGTGCGCTCGAACTGGCCCATGTTCTCGGTGTTGATGCGGAAATAGGCCTGCAGCGGAATGTCGACCTTGACGCCCTTGGGGACGTAGATGAAGGAGCCGCCCGACCAGGTGGCCGTGTTCAGCGCGGCGAACTTGTTGTCGCCGACCGGGATGACCGTGCCGAAGTACTCGCGGAAGAGCTCCGGCTGCTCACGCAGCGCTGTATCAGTGTCGAGGAAGAGCACGCCCAGCTGCTCGAGATCCTCGCGGATCGCGTGATACACGACCTCGGACTCGTACTGCGCGGCAACGCCGGCCACCAGACGCTGCTTCTCGGCCTCGGGGATGCCGAGCTTGTCGTAGGTGTTCTTGATGTCGGCGGGGAGATCCTCCCAGCTGGTCGCCTGCTTCTCGGTCGAGCGGACGAAGTACTTGATGTTGTCGAAGTCGATGCCGGCGAGATCGGATCCCCAGGCCGGCATGGGCTTCTTGTCGAAAAGGCGCAGGCCCTTCAGCCGCATGTCGAGCATCCACTCGGGCTCGTTCTTCTTCGCGCTGATGTCGCGCACGACATCCTCACTCAGGCCGCGACGGGCATTGCTTCCTGCCGCATCGGGATCGCTCCAGCCATAGTCATAGCGACCGAGCTCGTCGATAGTGGCTGCTTGCTCTTCGGCTGCAGTGCTCATGCCGACACCTTTCGGTCGTGTGTTCGGTTGACGGGGATTACGGCGGTGCAGACACCATCGCCATGCGCGAGGGTGGCGAG
>JBJSWO010000210.1:0-11818 GCA_046085905.1 Actinomycetes bacterium
GCGAGCTGGAACGCGATGCCGAGGTCGCGCGCGCGATCGAAGGCCTCGGGAGCCTCTGGCTCGAGAATCGGCACCATCTGCAGGCCTATCACTGCGGCAGAGCCGTAGACGTACTCGTACAGATCATCGAAGGTGCGGTACTCGGTGACAGTGAGATCCATCGTCATCGAGTGCAGGAAGGCCGTGAAGTACTCGAGCGGTATTTCCCAGCGCAGCACTGTATCGACCACGGCGCGGCACACCGGGTCATCGGAATGCCCGCGGGCGACATCGGCCAGGAACCCCTCGCCCCAGCCGCGCAGCCACTCGGCCTTCTCCTCGTCGGTCAACGTCGAGTTGAGGTCATCGACGATCTCGTCGGCGTAGCGTGCGAAGCCGTACAGGGCGTGCACGTAGGGGCGCTTGCCCGGCGGCAGCAGCAGCGTGGCGAGATAGTAGGTGCGCCCGTACTTCTTGTTGAGCTCTCGGCACAGCTCGTACGACTCGCGCATGGCACTGCCCGTGATGCCTGCCTCGTCGAGGTCTCGAGCGCTCATGCGGGATCACCGCCGAGCACGAGTCGCCGCTCGCGGGGGCTCGCCAGCACGATCACCGCGGTGATCGCCACGGCCAGCAGGAAGGTGATTCCATCGGTCACGTCGAGGAAGTTATCGGACGTCGCACTGCTTTCCACCATCCCGTGCACCGTGAACGCTGCCGTGGCGAGCACGGCGATCTGCGTCTCCCGCGTGCCAAGTCCGGATGCGGCGAAGAGGGGCAGGAACCACAGCAGGTACCAGGGCTGGATGACCGGGCCCAGGATGACGACAGTCGCGAGAGCCAGTGCTGCACCGCGTACCGGGCTTCGAGTGCCCGGGCGCAGGATCAGCCAGGCGACGATGCACAGGGCGGCCAGGCTCGCGATAGCGCGCACGACGGTCACGGCAGTCATCCCGTCGGCCGTCAGGCCCAGCCACGTGGTCGTGTATCCCACGACCTGTCCGATCGCGGTCGAGGGCGAGAGCCAGGTGAGCACGCCCGAGGGGGTGCCGAAGGCGGCGCTGATCACGCCATAGCCGGTATCGGCGACGAGGTAGACGCAGGCGATCGTGATGGTCGCGACGAGTGCAGTGACGAGCCATGCCTTGATGCGCGCCCACCAGCTCGCGCGAAGCCCTGCCCAGAGCAGGCCCACGAAGGGCAGTGCGATGAGGGCAATCGGCTTGATGCATGCCGCACCGGCCACCAGTACCGCACCCCACACGCATCGGTTGCAGACCGCCAGGCTCAGTCCGGCCACGAGCATGCCGACCATCAGTGCGTCGTTGTGAGCGCCGGAGATGAAATGCATGAGGATCAACGGGTTGAGCACGCCCAGCCACAGGGCGCGACCTTCGTCGACGCCGAGGCTGCGGGCCAGGCGTGGTACGTAGATCGCGAGGAGTACCACGCCGATGATCGACACGAGACGAAAGACGATGCCGGCGAGGTAGGCATTCGGATGCGCAAACGAGGCGACCGCCCGCTCGATCATCAGGAAGAGCGGGCCGTAAGGAGTCGGTGCCTCCGCCCACATGGGGTCGGCGCCATCCTGGAACCAGCCCGAGACACTCGCGACCCCGTTGGTGGTCGGATCGATTCCCGACTCGAGGAGTCGTCCCTGCACGTAGTACGAGTAGACATCACGGCTGAAGAGCGGTGGCGCGAGCAGCAGTGGAATCGACCACAGTGCGAGAACCCCGAGGATGTCGCGCGTGCGGTGAGCGATGCGCAGCTCCGCGCCGAGCACCAGCCACGCCTGCAGGAGCACCGCGAGACCGATGAAGACGAACCCTCGGGCGACGAGGGTGCCGGTCAGCGACCCGCGCAGGGCACTGACCAGCGGATTGGCCAGCAGGTTGGTCTCGAGCGGAAGCCAGCCGATGCCCAGTGCGCCCACGGCGACGAGCGCGGTGCCCGCCAGGCCGGCCAGGCCGTGGCGCAGCACGAAAGCCCGGCCGTACGACACGGCTAGACCCTACGGGCGCGCGAGGAGTACGAGCGGTCGACTCCGGTGATGCGCTCTGCGGCCAGGCGCCCGGAGATCAGCACCATCGGCACGCCCACGCCGGGCTGGGTGCCCGACCCGGTGAAGACGACGTTCTCGCCCCACATGTTGCTCGGCCGGAACGGGCCCGTCTGCAGGAAGGAGTGCGCGGCCGCGAACGGTGCGCCGCGCTCCATGCCGCGTGCCTGCCAGTCGAGAGGCGAGGTGGTGCTCTCAACCTCGATCGCATCGCCGAAGCCGATGTAGCCGCGCTTCTCGAGCATCTCGACCATGTGATCGCGGTACCGAGGCGTCTCGACGCGCCAGTCGATATCGGCATCGAGGTTGGGGGTGGGGAACAGCACGTAGTAGATCTCCTTGCCCGCGGGGGCGAGCGAGGGATCGGAATACGTGGGGTTGGTGACGAGGATGCTCGGATCGCTCATCAGCTGCTGCTTGTCGATGAGCTCGTCGAATACGCCGCGCCACGACTTGCCGAAGTGAATGTTGTGGTGGGCAGTCTTCGTGTACTTCGCACTCGAGCCGGCGAGCAGCAGGAAGCAGGAGGGCGAGTAGTTCAGGCGCCGCACCGACCAGGGTTCCTTGCCGAGGAGGTCGCGGTACGCCACCGGCAGGTCGGGGTTGAGCACGACGGTGTCGGCAGCGATGCGCTCGCCGTTCGAGGTGTGCACGGCCACGGCCCGATTGCCCGAGGTCTCGACCGAGGTCACCGTCGTGTCGTACATGAACGTGACGCCGTGCTTCTCGGCCGCCTTCGCCATCGCCTCGGGAAGTGCGTGCATGCCGCCCTTGGGGAAGAAGACTCCTGCCACGGAATCCATGTACGCGATCACTGCGTAGATCGCGAGGGCGTCGTACGGCGACAGGCCGGCATACATCGCCTGGAAGGAGAAGATGCGCTCGGTGCGCGGATCCTTCATGTACTCGCGCACCTTCGGCGCGAGCTTGCGGAACCCGCCGATGGCGACGAGCTTGGCGAGATCCGGGGTAAGCAAGTCGAGCGGAGAGTCGATATTGCGGTCGATGAAGTCCTTCATCTCGTACTTGTAGAGCTTCGAGACGAAGTCGACGTAGCGGCGATAGCCCGCAGCCTCGTCGGGGCCGATCACGGCCTCGATCTCGGCGGCCATCTCGTCGACATTCGAGTGCACATCGAGCACTGAGCCATCGGGGTAGAACGAGCGGTACAGCGGTGCCACCGGCTCGAGGGTCAGCCAGTCGCTCATCTCCTCGCCTAGGCAGTCGAAGCAGTCGGCGATGAGATCGGGCATCGTGAGAACGGTCGGCCCGGTGTCGATGCGGTAGACGCCATCGGGGGAGGTCAGGTTGAGTCGGCCCGCGCGACCGCCGGGCACCGATTCGCTCTCGATCACCGTGACCGTGCGGCCGGCACCTGCAAGTCGCATCGCGGCAGAGAGCCCGGCGAGACCGGCCCCGACGATCACGACGTTGTCGGTCGCCCCGGACACGGTGCGAGGCGTGCCGGTGGGAATCCAGCGGGAGAGCGCGTTCATGTCAGACCGATCGCTTGGTGGCGGCATACGCGAGCTGCGTGAGAATCTCCTGGCCCTCGCCGGAGATCCCAGGATTCGAGACCGCGGTGAGCGAGGTCTCGAGCAGCTCGGTGATGAGGTTCTCGGTGTACTCCAGGGCACCTGTGTCGGCGATGATCGCACGGAGCTCGGTCACGCCGGAGGCGTCGAGGCCGGGATCGCCGACGAGCTCGCGCAGGGTGCGCTCCTGATGGGGATTGGCACGCTCATGCGCGATGGCGATCAGCACTGTGCGCTTGCCCTCTCGAAGGTCGTCTCCTGCAGGCTTGCCGGTCTCCGCCGGATCGCCGAACACGCCGAGGATGTCGTCGCGTAGCTGGAAGGCCTCGCCCAGCGGAAGTCCGTAGCCCGAGAGTGCGTCGAAGACCTCGGGCGAGGCGCCGGCGAGCGCGGCGCCGACATGCAAGGGGCGCTCGATCGTGTACTTCGCGGACTTGTAGCGCACGACGCACAGTGCCCGCTCGACCGAGCCTCCACCGCGAGCCTGCTCGAGCAGGTCGAGATACTGGCCGGCCATGAGCTCGGTGCGCATGACGTCATAGATGGCCTTCGCCCGATCGACCGCGTCGTCGGGCATGCCGCAGCCGAGCAGCATCTCGTCAGCCCACGAGAGGCAGAGGTCGCCCAGCAGGATCGCTGCACCCATGCCGAAGTTCTCGGGGGAGCCCGACCATCCCTCGCCGCGGTGCAGGTGAGCGAAGCGTCGGTGAGCCGCCGGCATGCCTCGACGGGTGTCGGAGCCGTCCATGACGTCGTCGTGGATCAGTGCACAGGCCTGCAGGAACTCCAGCGCCGACGCAGCTGTCATCGCCTCGTCGTCGAGCGCCGGATCGAAGCCCGTGCTGCGCCAGCCCCAGTAGCAGAAGGCCGGGCGAAGGCGCTTGCCGCCGGCGAGGAGTCCCTCGAGGCTCTCCATCATCGGGGCGAGATCCGGGCTGACCGAGGTAAGGATCGCCCCCTGCTCGGCGAGCGAGGCATCGAGAATCGGCTGGACCCGGGCGCGAAGATCAGCGGCATCCAGGGGCGAGGTCACCTGAGCAGCCTACGGGAGGCCCCTGCAGCCTGCATGCCCGAAGCAGGCCCGAAGCAGGCCCGCACCATAGGCTTGCCCCTATGCCTGGGACCCCCGCCGATCGCGTGACCCTCGGTCGTGCACTGGCCGAGGGCGAGCGCTCCTTCTCCTTCGAGCTCTTCCCGCCGAAGACCGACGAGGGCGAGATCGCTCTCTGGGAGACCGTGCGTGACCTGGAGTCCCTCAGCCCGACGTTCGTCTCGGTGACCTACGGCGCAGGCGGCTCCACCCGCGATCGCACGGTGCGCATCACCCAGCAGATTGCCGAGCAGACCACCCTTCTCCCCGTCGCTCACCTGACCTGTGTCGGCGCCAGTCGCGACGAGGTACGCGGGGTCATCGGCCAGTACGCCGACGCCGGCATCAACACGATCCTGGCCCTGCGCGGCGATCCCCCCGGCGGCCCGGAGGCCGCCTGGCACGCACACCCCGATGGCCTGAGCAATGCGACCGAGCTTGTCGAGTTGATCGAATCGCTCGGCTCGTTCAGCATCGGCGTGGCCGCCTTCCCGGAGGGCCACCCCGAGTCGCCTGATCTCGAGCAGGACGCCCGCGTGCTCGCCATGAAGCAGGACGCAGGTGCGGAGTTCGCGATCACTCAGTTCTTCTTCCGTGCCGACGACTACGCGCGCCTGCGTGACCGAAGCGCCGTGCACGGCTGCACGATGCCGATCGTTCCCGGCCTGATGCCCGTCACAAATGTCTCGCAGATCGAGCGCTTCGCCGCGTTGTCGGGCGCGAAGTTCCCCGAGGAGCTCGCCGCCCGCTTCCACGCGATCGCCGACGACAGTGATGCCGTGCGCGCGCTCGGTGTCGAGGTTGCCACCGAGATGGCGCAGGAACTCCTCGACATGGGTGCCCCGGGCATTCACTTCTACACGCTCAATCGCTCGACCTCGACCCGTCAGGTCTACGAGGCCCTGGGCCTCGGCGCGCACGCGAAGTAGTCGCGCGTCAGGCGCGACCGATCATCTCGGCCACGATCTCGGCACCCATGCCCACCAGCGGTAGTCCACCGCCCGGATGTGACGAGCCTCCGACGAGGTAAAGCCCCGGGATCTCCGACTGATTCGCGGGTCGTTGGAATGCGGCGCGCGAGCCATTGCTCGACGTGCCGTAGATGGAGCCGCCCGGCGCGCGCGTGTTGCGCTCGAGATCGGCGGGCGTGCGAATCTCGCTCCAGCGAATGCGGCCGCGAATGTCCATGCCGCGTAGGGCGAGGAGATCGAGCACGTGACCGGCGTAGGAATCAGCGAGGCCCGGAGCATCCCAGTCGATGGCGCCCTTCGCGCCCGTCGACGAATGGCGCGGTGCATTGATCAGGACGAACCATGCCTCGGTGTCATCGCTCGGGCGCATGCGAGGGTCGTCGGGTGCGCACACGTAGATCGCCGGGTCGCGCGGCGGGCGTGGGTGGCGACCGAAGATGTCATCGAACTCCATGTCGTAGTTCTGCGGGAACCACACGTTGTGGTGATGGAGTCCTTCGGTGCGACCTTCGAGTGCGAGCAGCATGACGAAGCCGGCCAGCGAGGGGGTTGCCTTCGCGAGACGTTCCTCGGCTCTCGTCGCCCGCGGGTCGTCGACGAGTGAGCCGTAGACCTGCGAGGCATCGGCATTGGCCACGACGATGTCGGCCTCGAGCGTGCTGCCGTCGGAGAGCTCGACTCCGCTGACCGCGCCGTCGACAAGGGTGATGCGCGCAACCGCCGTGTTCAGTCGAAGGGCGACCCCGCGTTCGACCAGACGCTGCTCGAGTGCGCGTGAGAGATCGCTGACGCCGCCGCCGAGATGCCAGGCGCCGAAGGTCTGCTCGATGTAGGGGATCGTGGCGAGAACTGCGGGGGCCTGCCGTGGATCGGAGCCCGTGTAGGTCGCATAGCGATCGAGGAGTTGACGCTGACGCGGATCCTTCAAGTAGTCGCGGCCGAGCTTGCGCAGGGTCGAGAACGGCGCAATGGTGCGCACGTCACCGGGATTGCGCGCCAGGGACATCAGCGTGCGCCAGTCGGGAAGCGGTGACTGCAGGAACGGCTCGCGGGTGATGCGCCACATCGCGCCGGCCCGTTCGGTGAGGGCTCGCCAGTCGGCGCCTGCTGTGCCGCCGAAGGCTGCCTGCATCGCATCCGCCGCACGAGCGGGATTCACGCCCGGGATGGCCACGCTCGTGCCATCGGCGAAGTGATAGCCGAAGGCAGGGTCGATCTCCTGGAGATCCACGGCTTCCTCGAGGGCGCCACCGGTCTTGAGGAAGAGATCGCGATAGACGGCCGGCAGCGTGAACAGCGACGGCCCGGTATCGAAGACGAAGCCCTCGCGCTCGTAGCGGCCGAGCTTGCCGCCGAGACGATCGGATTGCTCGAGCAGGGTGACCGCGTGGCCCTTGACTGACAGTCGCGCAGCCGTGGCCATTCCGCCGACGCCACCGCCGATCACGATCACGCGGCTCATACCGAGCGACCCTTCCACGATGCGGTGCCCCTCAGATGCCGACGCCATGAGATGACGTTCAGCGCCGTGAAGGCGGCGATCGAGGCGGGCTGCGCGGCTGCGGCCGCGAGTGACTCGCCGGTGCGCTGTGCGACGAGGGTGCGGCTGAGCACGCCGGCGGCGTACCCGAGTGCGCCGATGCGACGCGTCGTGCGATCGTGCGCAGTGATCATGCCGACAGCCGGCACGACGAAGGCTCCGACGAGCAGCGTGTTGACGGCAATGGATCCGGCAGGGCCGTTGAAGGCCGCCCAGAGAGACTTCGAGTAGCCGTCGACGACCGCAGCCGTGCCCTCGTACATGCGGCACTGCGCGATCTGCGACCCGTCCATCGTCTCGGTGAGACCGCCATCGCGCTTGACCGCGCGCATCATCGCGACGTCCTCGATGACCTCTGACTTGACCGCGGCATGGCCGTCGATTCGGCGATACGCGCTCGCCGACATCACGATGAACTGGCCGTTCGCCGCGGAGAGCGAAGGGCGCTGCGTGCGCCGTGCCCAGCCGAGCGGCATGGTCGCTGCCCACGACCACGTGACGAGCGGTTGCACGAGGTATTCGAGCCAGCTGCCGGCGAGCTGGCGAGGATAGGGGGAGACCAGGCTCATGCCCTCGCGCAGCAGGTGCTCGGCGGTCGACGCGACGGCGTCGGGCTCGAGCAGCACGTCAGCATCGACGAATACCAGGATCTCGCCGGTGGCCATCGTGCTCGCGCGATAGCAGGCGTAGGGCTTGCCGAGCCAGCCCTGCGGAAGCTCGGCATCGGGCATGGTGATGACGAGCAGGCGCGGATCATCGATCCCGGCCAGCACCTCGGCGGTGCCATCGGTGGAGCCGTCGTCCAGCACGATTACCTGCAGGTTCGGCACGCGCACCTGCGCGAGCACGCTGCGCACGGTGGCCTCGATATGCGCGATCTCATTTCGCGCGGGGATGATCACCGAGACGGGCTCGTCGAGATCGTGCTCCGCCGGTGCAGGTCGCCGCAGTTCACGCAGGTTGTAGGCCGTGTGCGCGGCAATGCCGACCGCCGCCAGTGAGCCCAGCGTGACGATTCGCCGCATCACCATTGCGGCTCGCTCGGGCTCATGCGGCTCACCATTGCGGCTCGCTCCAGGTACGCCACATCCACGGCACCATCACGACCCCCATGCACACCAGGCCCCAGAGGGCCACGCCCGGCCGGCCGAAGAACACCAGCGCTGCGAGCACATTCGACGCGTATGTCCAGATGAGCATCATGGTCGGCACTCCATCGCGGGCGACCTTTCGCGGCAGTCTCGACAGCAGTGCCATCAGCACGACGGAGGCAAGCAGCCAGCCGAGGAAGTTCTGCAGCGGGATTCCCGGAATGCCGGGCAGCGCCCAGCCGGTGTCGGCCCAGGTCCAGTAGCCCTCGCCGACCATCTGCGGGTCGAGGAAGAGATCCCAGGAGGCAAGCAGGATGCCGCCCAGGACAGCCGTGCCGAGATACGTGGTCGACAGTCGCTCCGCGGCCAGCAGGCACGGGTAGGCCATCATCGACCAGGCCAGCGGAATGACGATCGGCACGCCCGCAAGTGTCAGGCCCAGGGCGCTCTCGTACTGATAGTCGCCGAACGGGAACGCGGTGGTGATTCCGAGGAACTCGATGGCCCAGCCGAAGGCCAGCGTGATGCCGGTGTAGCTCGCGGCCCAGGCGAGTCCGCGTGAGACATAGGCGTGCGTGACCGAGGCGAGGAAGAAGGTGACGACCGTGAGAACGGTGATCACCAGGCGCGGCGTGCCCGACAGAAGGACCCACAGGATCTGGCCGAGGATCGTGGCGAACGCCATCCCCCAGGGCAGGTACGGAATCCAGCCGGTGGCCGGACCGCCACGGTCAGAGTGCGGCCCCGTATAGATCCGCACGCTCATGCGGCAAGTGTATGAGCACTAGCCGATCGAGGGGCTGGCGCTCGCGCTGGCCGAACCGGAGGCCGAAGGCGAGGGCGCCGGCTTCGGGAAGAGCGTCGCCGGAGTCTTCTTGTTGAGCAGCACGATCCACTGCTGACCGGGCTTGAACGGCATGGGCGAGCCATCGGCCATCGTGAAGGTCGTGCCCTCGGTCGCGGACGGCCTGCTCCAGGTGACGTCATACGAGTAGCCATCGCGCAGGATCGTCGCGGTTCCGGTGCCGATGGTCTCGGCATGCGGGGTATTTCCGCCGCCCTTGTCGAAGTAGGCAGAGGGTCGCTGCTTCACGTACTGGATCACCACGGTCGCGGCGTTCTGGCCCTTGTCGTTCTCCTCTGCCTCGGCCCGGTAGCCGTTGAGGTTGACCTTGTACAGGCCGGTGATCGGATCGAAGGTGAACATCGCCTTGGCGTAGCCCCACTTCATCTTCGCCTTGGTGTTCGGCAGGCCGCCGACGGGCGCCTCGGGGGAGAACACGAAGCCCATGTCGTGGTCGAGTGAGGCATCGGGGGCGCGCTCGATCGCGACGGTGCCGTCGAGGAAGTAGTTGTAGGGCGCACGTCGGTCGAAGTCACGCGCGTAGCCCTCGGCTCCCTTGCGCGGCGAGACATCGATGATCGAGGCGCTGTCGATGGCCGGATACATCTTGCGCTGCGCTCCGGAGTACGCGAAAGCGGGAGTGCCGTACTGCGCCAGCAGGTCGATGTCGGTGATGCGCGCCGAGCGCACCGGGCCGATGTGGTCGGGAATGACGCTGGAGAACACCGCGGCCAGGCGGGTGATGCCGTACTCGACTTCCTCGATGTAGACGATGTCGGCATCCTTGAGACCGGCGTGCGGCTGCGCATTGTGCGTGTTGTCGAGCTTGACGATGAGCACCGGCGACGGGGTTGCCTCCGGAAGACCGGTCAGCGGCGAGGTCGGCACGAGCGTGGGCGACGCCGAGGGCGTCGCGAAGGGGCTAGCCGAGGCCGCGGGTGAGCTCGGTGCAAGCGTGGGTGTCGGAGCCGTGCTCGTCGAGGTGCTGCAGGCGGCGATGAGGCCCACAAGGGTGAGTGCAGGCAGGAGTCGTCGCGCGGTCACCCGATCACACTAGACAGGCCGTGCGCGTACTCACGGGAGCGAAACGCGTGATCCGTTCCTGTAGGTCGCAGTTCGCGTGAGAGTGCCGTCCTTCGAGAACCACTGCCACGTTCCGTGCAGTTCGCCGTCCTTGATCCGGCCGCTCGACTTGAGTCGGCCATTCGCGAAGAACTCCTTCGACTCGCCTGACCTCTTCGGGAAGCTCGCATTGATCGACTCGATGCGCATGCGCACCATCGTGCGCAACAGCGTGGCCGGCATGGGCCTGTCGAGATCGAAGTGAATGCCGCCCTTGGTGACCTCGTAGCCCTTGGACTCCGCGAAGGCGACGATCTCGCCGTCGTACGGGAACAGGCTGTTGTGCGCCTTGAATCCGAAGAAGGAGGCCACGCCGATGCCCTCGATCTTGAGGGTCGGCATGCTCCACGAGATCTCCTGGGTGGCGGTGGGGAGCAGGGTCACCAGCGAGTCACGCACGGCGAGCAGTGCTGCACGCTGAGGAGGCGGGAACGACGCCACCGCCCGGTCGATCACTGTTGCGGCCATGACGCGATCGTAGGGGGATTCCCTCGTGCATTTAGTGATGCGAGCCTTCTATGTCAGACTCGAAGCACATGAATACCTTTGCCGAGCTCGGCGTTCCCCTTCCCCTTGTCGACACTCTCGCTCGTCAGGGCCTTGTCGATTCCTTCCCTATCCAGGCGGCGACCCTTCCTGACAGCCTCGCCGGCCGCGATGTCCTCGGCCGTGGCCGAACCGGCTCAGGCAAGACCCTGGCCTTCTCGATTCCGCTCGTCGCTGCCCTCGCGGGCAAGCGAAGTGCGCCCACGCGCCCGCGCGGCCTCGTGCTCGTGCCCACGCGTGAGCTCGCCAATCAGGTGCTCGCCGTGGTCGAGCCACTGGCCACGTCCGTCGGCCTGAAGTGCACGACGATCTTCGGCGGCGTGAGCCAGGGCAAGCAGGTTGCCGCGCTCAAGTCGGGTGCCGACATCGTCATCGCCTGCCCGGGGCGTCTCGAGGATCTCATCGCGCAGGGTCACTGCAAGCTCGACATGGTCGAGGTGACCGTTCTCGACGAGGCTGATCACATGGCCGACCTCGGCTTCCTTCCCGGCGTCAAGCGGCTGATGGGTCGCACGCCGAATGAGGGCCAGCGGCTGCTGTTCTCCGCGACTCTCGATCGCGGTGTCGACGTTCTCGTCAAGCGCTACCTCGACAACCCGATCACGCACGCGGTCGACCCCGTCGATGCGCCCGCTCCCGACATGGAGCACCACGTGTTCACTGTCGCAGCCGCCGACAAGTCGGCTGTCGTCATCGAGCTTGCCGCCGGCACCGGGCGCTCGGTGCTGTTCATGCGCACCAAGCACCAGGCGAAGAAGCTCGCCAAGCAGCTGACAGCTGCAGGGATTCCTGCGGTCGACCTGCACGGCAACCTCTCGCAGTCGGCTCGCGATCGAAATCTCGCCGCCTTCAAGGACGGCAGCACGAGCGTGCTCGTCGCGACCGACATCGCGGCACGCGGCATTCACGTCGATGACGTCGAGCTGGTCGTGCACGTCGATCCGCCTGCCGAGCACAAGGCGTACACGCATCGTTCAGGGCGCACCGCGCGTGCCGGCGCTGCCGGCACCGTGGTCACCGTCGCGACTCCCGATC
>JBJSWO010000211.1:0-6214 GCA_046085905.1 Actinomycetes bacterium
CAGGATCCGCAGGGCGGTCCGGCATTCCTGCTCCAGCCCGCCGCGGGCACCTTCCTTGCGTACAGCGGTATCTGCACCCACAACGGCTGCACGGTCGGCTACGACGAGGCCGCTGCCGAGTTCGCCTGTCCCTGTCACGGCGCCCGATTCGAGGTCGCGACAGGTGAGCCCGTGCAGGGTCCGGCTCAGCAGCCGCTCGCGAAGATCGCGGTCGTGGAGTCCGGCGGAGTCATCAGCTACGCGTGAGCCCTGACGATCGTTCGCGTGTAAGCGATTTCAGCACGATGGCCTAGACTTCAGGCACGGCGAGAGCCGCAACAGAATGTCGAACAAGGGCTGATCAGCATGAGCAATCGTCACGTCGTGATCGTGGGAGCCGGATTCGGCGGCCTCAAGTGCGCGCGTGAACTTGCCGGTACCCAGGGTGTCGACATCACCGTCATCGACCGCAATCCCTACCAGCTCTTCGCCCCGCTTCTGTATCAAGTCGCCACGGCAGGCCTGCCCGAGGATGACATCGCGTACCCGGTGCGTGCCGCCATACCGGGGGTTGACTTCAAGCGCGCCGAAGTCGTCCGTATCGATACCGAGGCCAAGACCCTGCGCATGGGCGACGGCAACGTCCTCCACTTCGACGATCTCGTGCTGGCCACCGGCAGTGTCGGCACCACGTTCGGCGTGCCCGGCGTCGCGGAGAACGCTCTGCAGATGAAGTCCATTCCCCAGGCCCGCGTCATTCGCAGCCGCCTCCTGCAGACCTATGAGGAGGTCGAGGTCGGGCACCTTCCGAAGGAGGCCCTCCGTGTCGTCGTCGTGGGCGGTGGACCTACCGGTGTCGAGGTCTCCGGTGCCGTGGCCGAGCTTCAGAAGCGCATGAGCGCCGAGTTCCCCGATCTCGCGAAGCACGCCGCAGTCACCCTCGTGGAGGCAGGGCCGCGCCTGCTGCCGTCGTTCACCGAGAAGTCGAGTGCCCATGCGAAGAGCGAGCTCGAGGAACTCGGGGTCACTGTCCTGGTCAGCGCTGCTGTCGACCGCATGTATCCCACTGACGTGCATCTCAAGAGCGGCGAGGTTCTTCCCGCAGGCACGATCGTGTGGGCTGCCGGAGTCGCAGCGCCCGAGCAGTGGGCTTCTCTCGGCATAGCCGACCGCGCCAATCGCCTCAGCGTCAATGAGAACCTGCAACTCTGCGAAGGCGTGTGGGTCGTGGGCGACACTGCGAGCCTGCCAGGCCCCGATGGTCGACCTCTGCCGATGATCGCGCCGGTCGCGATGCAGATGGGCCGCCATGTGGCCAAGCAGATCAAGGCACTCGAGGTCGGCAAGCCGCTCACGCCTTTCTCGTACAAGGACAAGGGCCAGATGGCGACCATCGGTCGACGCCGTGCAGTGGTCGAGATGCCCAATGGCATCAAGCTCCACGGCACGAGCGCCTGGCTTACCTGGCTCGCCCTGCACGTGTTCTACCTCGCGGGGGGACGCAACCGCGTCAGCGTTGTCGCAGACTGGATGTGGAACTACATCGCCTGGGGCATTGGCCCACGGCGCACCGTGATCGACTAGGTGGCGGCAGGAGTCGCCGCCTGCGTCGCTGCCTGCTTCGCGAGCGTGTCGAGGTACTGCTTCAGTGGCACGAAGCACTGCGCGGCGCGATCGCCGTTGGCCCAGCCGGTGCCTGTCGGCCAGATGCCCCAGTAGCCCGGGTACGGAACACCCCCGTTGTACTTGCGGCCCAGTGTCTTGCACAGCGAGGTCACCTTGCGCTCGACCTTGGAGTATCCGGGGAACTTCGAACCGGGCTTGCCGAGATCCTTGGCCAGTAGCTTGATGAAGTTCTTCTTCGGGTTGTTGCAGATTCCGGCGTATGGCGCATTCGCATTGGGCTCGGCGGGGGTGCAGTAATTGAGCTGCTCCTGCGGCGTCGAGGCCACGACCGCCGCAGCCGGCTGGCTCAAGGTCACCAGTTTCGCGCCGTTGCGCAGGACGACGTCGCAGCGCACGGTGCGATCACCGGCGGCCCACTGCGCCGCTGACGGGAAGATCGCAAAGGTGTCGAAGCGACTGGGCAGAGTGCGCTGCGGCATGCCGGTGAATGCGTTGATCGCCGCGGGAGTGCAGGCCACTGTCGCCGAACGTCGTGCCGCAGCGCTCGCCTTCGCGGGGACTCCGAATGAGTCGGGGAGTGAGCTCACCCAGTAAGTCTGGGCAGTGTGCGCGGAATTGCAGGGCACGGAGGGCGCATCGGTCGAGATCCGTGTCGTACCCGGGTAGTAGTAGCAGTCACCGATGGCCGCGGCTTGCGACGGGGGTGCCGAAACAACGCCGGTCGCGACGAGGCCGAGAAGCGCGAGTGCCGAAATTCGTAGACGCATCAGTCCACAATAACCGACGCATTTCAGGAAGTTCTCGACGCTAACTCGAACCTAGATCTGCGTGATCTCCACGCTCACTCCGAGCCCCTCACTCGCTCCGCCTGCATAGATCCCCATCAACGGCGGAACGTCTGCATAGTCGCGACCTCGCGCAACCACGACATGCGCCGAACCCACGGCACGATCATTCGTGGGATCAATGGCCCGCCAATCGGTGTCCCAGTACTCGACCCATGCATGTGATTCCCCCACGACTGTCTGTCCCGGAGCCTCCTCCTCGGTGTGGAGGTATCCGCTCACGTAACGTGCAGGTATGCCGCACGCTCGTAGTAAGGAGAGGAGAGCATGGCTGAAGTCCTGGCACACGCCGTGACCAGAGGCCCAGGCCTGATGAGCAGTCGTGCTCACGGTGGTGGCGCCTGGCGTGTAGGTGATTCGCGATCGGACAGCCTCGACACCGAGGCGCACGGCCGTGTCAGGCGAATCGCTCATGAGCATGTCCTTGACGACGGGCGATCGATCGCCGTCTGTCCGAGCGTCATCGACGTACTCGGATGGCACGAGGAATTCGGAGAACTCTCCTCGTATGTCGTCGGTGTGCAGCAGCTCCCAGGTCAGTCCCGGACCATAGAAGCGCATGGGCGGGGTATCGACAGTGCTGGTCGCGATGATCTCCAGCTGACGGTGCGGCACGTGCACGTCAAAGGACTCCACGAATGCGCCCCAGTAGTCGGTGTACACCGTGGGTGTTGCGCTCGGAGTCACGTAGAGGTGATGACTCAGTAGTACCTGACCTCCGGCGTCCAAGGGCGTCATGCGCACCTCGTTGAAGGATGCATCGACGATATCGGCATAGCGGTAGCCGGTCTTGTGCGTGATCTGCAGGCGTCGTCCGCGTGACATCAGTGGCTCCAGACGATCGTGCCGTGCTGACGGAAGAAGGCCCGATTGACCTCGTCGGATGCGCGCACGGCGGCCAGTCGTGCCTCGCTTGCGAGTCGATCCACGTTCGAAGACGTGGGGTTCGTGGCGTACTCAAGCGACGACCTCAGCATGCCCACCTCACGCAGGAGTGCGCCGCCGTCTCCCACGCCGAGCCTATCGAGATAGCGCACGGCATCCTCGGCGTCCGCGGCGCAGCAGCGCATCGAGCGAGGGAAGGTTGCATCGAGCACCAGAAAACAGCGCACCTCCTCGCCGTTGATCGGTGCGCCCGTCCGCAGGAAGGCCGAGAGTGCACCGGCGGCACGAAGCGTGGCGAGCGGCCCGGCTGTGGGCCAGAGCTGGTCATGGCGCACTGCGAGCAGCCGGCCGACCATGTCGATGCGCTCGAGCTCCTTGCCGATGCCCATGAATCGATAGGCCTCGTCCCGAGGCATGGTCCAGTCGATGACGCCATTGACGACGAGGAGTCGCTCGAGCACCTTGTAGAGCGCCACACCAGGGCTTCCACTGAGGGCGAGGCCTCGGGAGAGGTCCAGGTGAGCGGAGTTCAGTGCTTCGAAGATGTCTCCGGAGAGCGAGTCGCGGATCGCGCGGGCATTGTCGCGAGCGGCCGAGACCGCTCCGACGATGGTGGAGGGCAGAAGCTCGTTGCCCACCACGGCGTGCACGAGGTCCTGGCCGGTAATGATCGATTCATGCGAGAGACTGAGCGCATCGAGCAGCACGGCACAGGCCACGTCATCGGATACCGACTGATCCTCGACCAGCAGCTGGTGATGCTCGGCGAGCATTCGTGCTGTCGCCTCGGCGCGCTCCAGATAGCGGCCGAGCCAGAAGAAGGACTCTGCGATTCGACTCAGCATGGTCTCCTCGATTCCTGCTGCTGCTGCCGTTCTTGCTGAACGATGCGGTCGTCATGGCTGCTCGGAGCGTCGGCACGCTCGGGAATGTCGGTGTCCACGACGGTGAGCCTCGGAACGGTGATGGGTGATGCCATTCGAGGCTCGCTGCTGTCGAGAACCCAGGTGTCCTTGGAGCCGCCGCCCTGGCTCGAGTTCACGACCAGGCTGCCCTTCGGCAGGGCTACTCGGCTCAGACCGCCGGGGAGCACGTAGACGTTCTCGCCGTCATTCACGGCGAACGGCCGAAGGTCGACATGGCGAGGCTCGATGCTGCCGTCCTCGAGCACGGTCGGGCATGTCGAGAAGGTGACCACCGGCTGAGCGATCCAGCCGCGTGGGTTGGCGGTGACCGCGGCCATTACCTCGGTGAGCTGCTTCTCCGTGGCGGATGTTCCCATGACAAGGCCGTATCCGCCTGAGCCATCGCTGGGCTTGATGACCATCCGCTCGATGCTCGAGAACACGTGTTCGCGCTGCGCCGGATCCGAGAGATCGTAGGTGTCGACGTTGGGCAGCACGGGCTCTTGACCGAGGTAGTAGCGGATCAGGTCGGGAACATAGGAGTAGACCGCCTTGTCGTCGGCAACCCCGTTTCCGATCGCATTGGCAATCGTGACCTTGCCCGCGCGCGCGGCATTGATCAGTCCGGGTACGCCAAGAACGCTGTCCGGCCGAAGGTGCACCGGATCGAGAAAGTCATCATCGATTCGTCGGTAGATCACGTGCACCGGCCTTGGACCGGACGTCGTGCGCATGAAGACCGTCGAGTCTCGGCAGTACAGATCTCGACCCTCGACGAGCTCTACTCCCATATGGCGAGCGAGGAAGGCGTGCTCGTAATGCGCCGAGTTGTGCACTCCTGGGGTGAGGATTACCACCGTTGGGTCGCTGACGTCGACTGGCGTGGCCGCGCGGAGTGCCTCGAGCAGCTTTTCCGGATACTCATTGACGGATCGCACCTGGTAATTCGCGAAGACCTCGGGCAGCACGTGGGCCAGAGTGCGGCGGTTCTCGAGCACATAGGAGACGCCCGAGGGATTGCGCAGGTTGTCCTCGAGCACCCGGAACTCGCCCTGCTCGTCTCGAATGAGGTCGATGCCCGAGACATGGATGCGCACCCCGTTGGGTGGCTGGATGCCCCACGCCTGTCGATGGAAGTGGGTGGACGTCGTGACCAGCGACCGGGGGATCACCCGATCCTTCAACACCTGACCGGGTCCGTATACGTCCGCGAGGAAGTGCTCGAGTGCCTGCAGTCGTTGCACGACTCCACGCTCGATTCGCGACCACTCCTGACCGGTGATGAGCCGAGGAACGAGGTCCATGGGTAGGGGACGCTCACGCTCGCCGAGAGTGAACGTGATGCCATGCCGGTCGAGGTAGGCATCGCGTTGGCGAGCCCGTTCGGCGAGGCCGACAGGGCCCACGCTCTCGAGAGCTCGATGCAGGGCCGCGTGGGTAGTGCGTGGGCCGTCGAGATCGGCCATCTCGTCGAAGGGCGTCATCGTCCCCGTCGCCTTGGTCCCCGTCATGGATTCGACGTTACGAACCCTGTGTTTCGGTCAGGAGGCCCAGTGTTTCGCCCATGTATCGACTGTCGGCGAGGTCAGCCTGCGTCGGTAATGACGCGGGGCTCGCGCAGCAGCTTCGTGAGATACGAGTTGAGGATCTCGCCAACTTCGCGTGCGGCAACGCCCGGGATCGCCTGCACCGGTGCGCCGGAGCCCTCGGCCTGCTGGAACACCATGCGCTCGGGCAGGAGGGGCTTGAGGATCGTGCGCGCTCCGACGATCTCGGTGAGCTCACTCAGGCGGTAGTTGTGCTCCTCGGCGGTGGGACGGAAGCGATTCATCACGATGCCGGCGAGCTCGAGCTCGGGGTTGGTGGTCCTCTGGATCTCGGTGATCTCGGCCAGGGACTTCTCGACACCCTGGGCTCCGAAGTACGACGGCGTGGTGATGATCAGGGCCTTGTCGGCAGCGGTCAGCGCCTCTC
>JBJSWO010000212.1:0-6394 GCA_046085905.1 Actinomycetes bacterium
AGATCTACATCATCGATGAGGCACACATGGTCACGACGGCAGGCTTCAATGCCCTGCTGAAGCTGGTGGAAGAGCCGCCCGAGCACGTGCGCTTCATCTTCGCCACCACCGAGGCCGACAAGGTTCTGCCGACCATTCGCTCGCGCACGCACAACTACACCTTCCGCCTGGTGTCGGCGCGCACGCTTCAGCAACACCTGGCAACGGTGTGCGAAGCAGAGGGAGTTCCGGCCGAGGCCAATGCCCTTGCGCTCATCGCTCGCGCAGGCGCGGGCAGTGTGCGTGACAGCCTGTCGATCCTCAGTCAGGTGATCTCCGGCTCCGGCCCCGATGGCGTCACCTATGCCACTGCTGTCGCACAGCTCGGCATGACAGATTCCACGCTGCTCGATGCCACGGTCGATGCACTCGCCGCGCACAATGGCGCTGCGCTCTTCACGGTGATCGATCAGGTGATGGATGCCGGTCATGACCCGCGCCGCTTCGTCACAGATCTTCTCGAGCGCATGCGCAATCTCGTCGTGCTTCAGCATGTGAGCGGTGCCGCGCAGCTCGGTCTCATCGATGCACCGGAGGACGAAATCGCGCGACAGGTCGAGCAGTCGGCGCTGTTCGGTGCCTCCGAACTCGCTCGCGCTTCCGATGTCGTCAGTGAGGGCCTGAGCGGACTTAAAGGCGCTACTGCGCCGCGACTGCACCTCGAGCTGATGGCGGCAAAGCTGCTGCTGCCCGCTGCTGACTCCGATGAGCGAGGCACGCGTGCGCGACTCGACCAGCTCGAGCGCCGCATCGCCTCAGGGGAGTTCCACCAGGCGGCTCATCCGGGAGATGCGCCCATTCCTGCACCGAGTGCAGCCGTGCCGGCACCACCTGCCCCCGCGATTCCCGTTCCGCCCACCGCGCCTGCAGTTTCCGCGCCGGCCCCTTCCGATGCCACACCGCCGCGTCCGCCGAAGCTCAGTGATGTCGCGCCTTCGAGCAAGAAGGAGTCCGGGGCGTCACGTCTGCCGATGAAGCCGGCGGAGAAGGCCGCTGCTGTTGAGGCCGAGGCTGCAGCAGCCGAGCCGATTGTCGCGCCCACCAACCCGAACGCCTCGCTACCACAGCTCGTGTCGATGTGGCCGGCGATCCTCGACGCCACGAAGTCCTACTCGCGCGTGGCCTGGATGGTCTTCAGTGATTCCGCGCCTCTGTCGCTCGAGAACGGCGTGCTTGCCGTCGGAGTCGAGAACGCGAGCAAGGCAGCGAATGCCAAGGCCAGCGGTCACGACGAGCGACTTCGCCAGGCTGTTCTCGATGTCTTCCGCACCGACGTGCGCATCGATATCGTCCTCGCCCCGAATGCGACCGCGCGCCTGACGGCATCCGCTGCTCCTGCTTCACCTGCCGATGACAGCAGTGATGCGCCGTCACGGACCGTGACCGCCGTGGTCGAGCCCGATGCGCCGAGCATCGACGACGAGGATCTCGATGACACCTCCGGTGTCGACCTGATCATGCGCGAGCTCGGCGGCACGCAGATCGGCGAGATCGAGCACTGATGATGTACGAGGGCGTAGTTCAGGATCTGATCGATGAGCTCGGCCGCCTTCCCGGCGTCGGGCCCAAGAGCGCGCAGCGCATTGCCTTCCACATCCTCGCCGCCGATCCCGTCGACGTACAGCGCCTCGTCGATGCCCTGCGCGAGGTGAAGGAGAAAGTGCGCTTCTGCACCATCTGCGGAAACGTCGCGGAAGAGGAGCAGTGCCGCATCTGCCGCGATCCGCGCCGCGATCTCACCATCCTGTGCGTCGTCGAGGAGCCCAAGGACGTCGTCGCGATCGAGAAGACCCGCGAGTTCAAGGGTCGCTATCACGTGCTCGGCGGAGCGATCAGTCCGATCGAGGGCATCGGTCCCGATGACTTGCGCATCCGCGAGCTGATGAGCCGACTCTCCGATGCCGGCATTAACGAGGTCATCCTGGCCACCGATCCGAATCTCGAGGGCGAGGCCACGGCCACCTACCTGGCTCGGATGATCAGCCCCCTCGGCGTGGCCGTCTCGCGGCTGGCCAGTGGCCTGCCGGTCGGCGGCGACCTCGAGTACGCCGATGAGGTCACCTTGGGCCGGGCCTTCGAGGGCCGTCGCCGGGTCTAGGGACTTCTGTAATTATGCCTGTACAGGTATAATTGGTCCGTGCCTCCCGTCCCGGATCTCCTCCACTCGCTTCGTCGTGAGTCGGGCCTGACCCAGGCGGAGGTGGCCAGGCGAGCGGGCACCTCTCAGGCGGCCATTGCCCGATATGAGTCCGGGGTCTCATCGCCCGCGGTGTCCACGCTCGAGCGCGTGATGAAGGCCATGGGTCACACCCTCAAGGTCGGTTCCTCGGCCGCTCCGGCCGTTGACCTCTCGTCCCCCGGCGCCGTCCTCGTCCGGGCCCATCGCAAGGAAATCCTTCATCGAGCGCGTGCTGCCGGCGTGACCAACGTCCGGCTCTTCGGCTCGTGTGCGCGCGGAGAAGAGTCAGAGAACAGTGACATCGACCTCCTGGTCGACTTCGACACGAGCGCCGGACTGCTTCCCATCGTCGAGCTCAAGGCAGAGTTCGAGGCACTCCTCGGCCGTCAGGTCGATATCGCGCCCGTCGCACTGCTGCGCGCGGCCGTCGCCGAGCGGGCATTGCGCGAGGCAGTGCCCCTGTGAGTCGAGCACCTGACCGGCTTCTTGATGACCTGGAAGCTCGGATTCTGGCGATTCGGGTGGCGGAGCGCCTCATGCGCCAAGCCGAGGAAACTCAGGATGACGATCTGGCAGCCACCTCATTCGACGCCGTTCTCTACGGATTGGTGGTCCTGGGCGAGGCCATCCGAAACCTGCCGCCAGGATTTCGCGACTCTGAGCCCGAGCTCCCGTGGGAGGCCATGGTGGGCATGCGCAATGTGATTGCCCACGAGTACTTTCGGATCGACTCCGAGATCGTGAGCCGCACTCTGGATTCCCCGCTAGAGGCGTTGTTGGCCGCCGTCGGTCGGATGCGGAATCTGCTGTGAACTCCCGATTTTCGCGATGTAAGCGTGACCAATAGAATTTCCTCTTGTGGCTCTGATCGTTCAGAAATTTGGTGGTTCCAGCGTCGCTGATGCCGAGAGCGTCAAGCGCGTCGCGAAGCGAATCGTCGAGACCAAGCGCGCCGGCAACGAGGTTGTCGTCGTGGTCTCGGCCATGGGCGACACCACCGACGAGCTCCTCGACCTCGCCGAGCAGGTCTCTCCCGAGCCCCCCTCCCGCGAGCTCGACATGTTGCTGACCGCCGGTGAGCGCATCTCGATGGCCGTGCTGGCCATGGCGATCGCCGACCTCGGCGAGGACGGCCGCTCGTACACCGGCTCCCAGGCCGGCCTGATCACCGACTCCGCCCACGGTGCTGCTCGCATCATCGACGTCACCCCGGGTCGCATCCAGGAGGCTCTTGCCGAGGGTGCTATCCCGATCGTCGCCGGATTCCAGGGCGTCGCCCAGGACACCAAGGACGTCACCACGCTCGGTCGCGGTGGCTCCGACACCACGGCAGTCGCCCTCGCCGCAGCGCTCAAGGCCTCGGTCTGCGAGATCTTCACCGATGTCGACGGTGTCTTCAGCGCCGATCCCCGCGTTGTGCCCGCTGCTCGCCAGGTCCCGTTCATCACCTACGAGGAGATGCTCGAGCTCGCCGCGGTCGGCGCGAAGGTGCTGCACCTGCGCTGCGTCGAATACGCGCGCCGCTTCGATCTGCCGATCCACGTTCGCTCGTCGTTCTCGCACCGCGAGGGCACTCTCGTGATGTCACCTGCGGCCATCGAGGCCGCAATTGCCGAAGGAAAAGCCATGGAACAGCCGATCATCTCCGGTGTCGCCGCAGACGTGAACGACGCCAAGATCACCGTGGTCGGAGTTCCCGACAAGCCCGGCCAGGCCGCTGCCATCTTCGGCGCGCTTGCCGATGCGGGCGTGAACATCGACATGATCGTCCAGAACGTCTCCGCGGCGTCGACCGGTCGTACCGATGTCACCTTCACGACCCCGTCGGGCTCGGCGAAGAAGGCACTGGCCGCGATCGATGCCAAGCGCGCCGATATTGCCTTCGAGGATCTCATCATCGATGAGGAGATCGCCAAGGTCTCACTCGTCGGTGCCGGCATGCGCTCGCACCCGGGTGTCTCGGCCACCTTCTTCGCGGCCCTCGCTGAGAACGGCATCAACGTCGAGATGATCTCGACCTCCGAGATCCGCATCTCGGTCGTGACTCGCGTCGACGACGCCAAGAAGGCCGTCCAGGCCCTGCACACCGCCTTCGGCCTCGATGCCGATGGCGAGGCAGTGGTCTACGGAGGTACGGGTCGATGAGCCGCAAGCCTGTCGTAGCAGTCGTCGGCGCCACCGGCCAGGTTGGTGCGGTCATGCGCCGCCTGCTCGAGGAGCGCGACTTCCCGCTCGAGAGCGTGCGCTTCTTCGCGTCGGCGCGCTCGGCCGGCTCGACCCTGCCCTGGAAGGGCGGCGAGGTCGTGGTCGAGGATGCCGCGACCGCTGATGTCTCCGGCATCGACATCGCCCTGTTCTCCGCCGGCGGTGCGACCTCGAAGGCTCAGGGTCCGCGCTTCGCCGAGGCCGGTGCCATCGTCATCGACAACTCGTCGGCATTCCGCATGGATCCCGACGTTCCGCTGGTCGTCAGCGAGGTGAACCCCGAGGCGATCAAGGACGCCAAGAAGGGCATCATCGCCAATCCGAACTGCACCACCATGGCCGCGATGCCCGTGCTGCGCCCGCTGCACCAGGAGGCAGGCCTCGAGCGCCTGATCGTCAGCTCGTACCAGGCTGTCTCGGGCAGTGGCCTCGCCGGTGTCGAGGAGCTCGAGTCGCAGATTCGCGCCGCGGTCACCCAGGACATCGCCGCCCTGACCCACGACGGCTCGGCTGTCACCTTCCCCGCGTCGAATAAGTACGTGCGCACCATCGCGTTCGACGTCGTGCCCCTCGCCGGCAGCATTGCCGGCGACGGCTCGCTCGAGACCGACGAAGAGCAGAAGCTGCGCAATGAAAGCCGCAAGATTCTCGGCATTCCCGACCTCCTCGTCTCCGGTACCTGCGTTCGCGTTCCGGTGTTCTCCGGTCACTCGCTCGCAATCAACGCCGAATTTGCCCGCCCGATCAGCCCCGAGCGCGCTACCGAGCTGCTCGAGGGTGCCCCGGGTGTCGAGGTCACCGATGTTCCGACCCCGCTGCAGGCTGCAGGCGCTGACCCGTCCTTCGTCGGCCGCATTCGTGCCGGTCAGAGCGTGCCCGGCGGTCGCGGTATCGCACTGTTCATCAGCAATGACAATCTCCGCAAGGGTGCGGCCCTCAATGCCGTGCAGATTGCCGAGATCGTCGCCGCCGACCTGGCGTGACTTTCGCCGCTAGCGGCTGAGTGAGGGAACGGCGAAGCCGAACTCCTTGTAATCGTCGGCGTATGACTCAACGACCTTGGCGAGCAGCGCGGGCGTGTAGAAGTCGGTGATCTTCGAACTGGCGCCCGTGGAGTTGCGGCAGAAGAACTGATCCTGCAGATCAGGGGTGCGCGTCAGCTTGGCGACCGAGCCCCATGAGGCATCGAGCTCGTTGAGTCGGATGATGTCGTCGAACTTCACGATGCCGAAGCCGATCTGGTCGGTCTGGCGGCGCCAGTGCGGATCCTGGTCACGCGAAGGCATGGCGGTCACGACGTCGATGAACTGGGCGAAGGAGATATCGCTCGGGGAGTCGGGTGCGTGGCCCTGCTCGACCAGGATGTCGAAGATCGGCTGCGCCTGCTGCAGGCCCTGGCAGATCTTCTCGAGATAACCCGAGAGCAGGCGCGAAGCGGGCTCGCGCACGACCGAGAAGCGATTGAACTTGCGACTGGTCAGGGCATCCTCGAGCTGATCAGCGGGCAACTGGAAGGGCTTGATGAAGGGGGTCATCAGCGAGCGATCGTGAGGGCGCTCCTGCACGCGCTCGACGGCACCTGGGCTCAGGCGAGCCGCCTCGAGACCGCCCAGGGTGGCCTTCATGGTGCCGCAGCCGGCCTTGGGGACCTCGAAGTAGACGTAACGATTCACGAGCGAGATGTGGGTGTGCAGGTTCACAGAACGCCAGCCGGCCGCGCGGACGAAGGCACCGGTGGTCTTGCCCAGGTCAGCGGACTTGGGGCGACGATCAGGTGTGCTCATCAGACTCCTGCCAAGAAGCGGTCGGGGGCCGATTTCTCGGCCCCCGACCCTGAGTCGGGGTGGCGGGATTCGAACCCACGACCTCTTCGTCCCGAACGAAGCGCGCTACCAAGCTGCGCCACACCCCGCGTGAAGCCCGGTCAGCCTATCGCACGGCCGAGCCGTCAGGCCAAACGCTCAGCCGGAC
>JBJSWO010000213.1:0-10932 GCA_046085905.1 Actinomycetes bacterium
ATGACTTGCGACCTCGTAGCAGGCGCTACGACGGGCCTCCATCGTAGGGCCTCAGCGCTCAACCAGCCCGACGGGCACGGTGTCGTCCATCTCCCAGGTCTGCGGCCACGGAGCATGCCCCGCGAGCCGCAGCGCTCGGACGAGGAACTGGCGGCGAACCGCCCTGCAGGCCCTGACGGCGTCATTGTGAAAGCGGCGTCCGAGCTCGACACGTCGGCAGGCTGCGTCGAGCTCCGCGAGCAGGTCCGTGCCCGACCCGGTCTCACGAATGAGCGCGAGCTCTTCGGCCTCCTCGAGAGCGATCACCAGAGCCTGGGTCAAGGCACTCTCGGCACTCGCCCGGGCGAGGTCGTCGGTCTCCCCCGCCGTTCTGGCCCCATGCGCGGCCTCGGCGACCACGATCGCCGAGGCAGGGTCCATCAGCCCCGAGGTGGCGAGCTCGAGGGCGACTGCCGAGCGGCGAAGCAGGAGCGCGTCGAGTCCGAGCGCGGACGTGTCAATGCGCTGATGCAGCCGGTCGAGCCTCCCGGCCGTCATGCTCAGGTAGAGACCGAACAGACCGACGAGAAGGGCGATCAGCAGGATCCAGGGCCAGGTCATCAGCCTCTCCCCATGAGTCGACCCATGAGCTGGCCGCGGAGGTCCTCGGTCACATGCTCGCCGTTGACCGTCACGCTCTCGTAGACGGCCAGCACGTCGTCGACAACATGATCCCAGTCGAAATCCATGACGCGCGCACGGCCGAGTCGAACGAGGCTCTCCCGGGCCGACCTGTCGGTCAGCAGATCGACCGCAGCTTCAGCCAGGGACGCCGGGTCGCCGGTCGAGAAAAGGCGCCCGGCCGTTCCGTCGGACAGGACATTCCTGAATGCCGGGAGGTCCGAGGCGAGGACTGCCGTGGACGCCGCCATGGCTTCCGCCAGCACGATCCCGAACGACTCACCCCCCGTGTGCGGAGCGATGTAGACATCGGCACTCGCGAAGGCTCGAGCCTTGTCGGCATCGCTGACACGACCTAGGTACACGACATTGTCGCGAACGAGGGGATCAAGGGAGTCGCGCTGCTCATCGATGTCGCCAGGGCCGACCACGACAACCTGGACATTGGGCACCTTGGCCACGATCTCGGGCAGCGCGGCCACGAGCACGGCGAGGCCCTTGCGCGGCTCGTCCATGCGACCGAGGAACACCATGCTCGGGCGGTCGGGGTCGAACACGGCAAGTCGCTCGTCGGTGACGAAATCGCTCACCCGAACTCCGTTCGGAATGAGTACGGCATCTCCTCCGAGGTGACCTACCAGGAATCGTCGGGCATCCTCGCTTACCGCAATCCGGGCCGTGACCTTCTCCATGGCGGTCTGCGCGATGTAGAAGCCGGCAGACAGCATGCGAGACCGCTCCGAGGACGAGTGCCAGGTCGCCACGATCGGGCCGCGCCCCACCCAGCAGGCGAGCAGAGAAAGACTCGGCGCGAGCGGCTCATGAACGTGGAGCACGTCGAAATCGCCGTCACGAATCCATCGGCGCACTCGACCCGTCGCCTTGACCCCGAAACTCAGCTTCGCCACGGAACCGTTGTAGGGAACGGAGACCGGCCTGCCGCCATCAACGATCCAGTCGGGCACTTCCTCGGCCTCGTCAACGGGGGCCAGAACGCTCACCTCGTGACCGCGAGCGATCAGGGTCTGGGCGAGATCAGCGATATGCGAGCGCACGCCGCCCGGCGAATCCCAGGCGTACGGGCAGACAAGACCCACTCTCACAGGTCACTCACCCACACCTTCTGCATCATGTGCCAGTCGCTCGGGTGCTCGTAGATGCCATCGCACAGGGAATCCGCGAGCTCCTGGCACATCCGTGACAGACGCTCGGACTTCTCGCCGACCGCGGGAATGGGAACCGCGGGGTACACCTGACCCCGGAGCATCTCGCCGTCGAACCACATCGAAACAGGGTGTAAGGCAGCACCCGTGAGCATCGACAGGAGTGCAGGCCCGCCCGGGATTCGCGCCGTCTCGCCGAACATCTGCACATCGACGCCATTGCGACCGACATCTCGGTCGCCAAGAAGGGCGACGAGGCCACCGCTGTTCAGGGTGCGCGCGAGTTCCCGGATCACGTCGGGTGAACCATGCGGCACGACATTCATGCCGAGCGTGCGTCGGTAATCGAGGAACTGAGTGAAGACACCCTCGGGCTTGAGCCTCTCGGCGACCGTCGTGACACTTCCATATCGCAATGCCGCCCAGGCTCCCGCATGATCCCAATTCGCCATGTGCCCGGGGACCATGATGATGCCGCGACCGGCGCTGATCGCAGCATCCATGACCTCATGGCCACGCAGGTCGAAGGTCGACGTGATCCGCGCATGGCTCCAGGCGGGAAGCCGGAACGCCTCATTCCAGTACCGCAGGTAGCTGCGCATGCCCTCACGACTGAGCTCACGTAGCTCGCCTGCCGAGAGCTCTGGGCGCACGCGCTGGAGATTGGCCTCCAGCTGCCGCACGGAGGGACCGTGCTTGCGCCAGGTGCGATCGGCAAGGCTGCGGAAGATCGTGTCGGACGCACCCTCCGGCATTCGCCTGACCGCTCGCCAGCCGAGACCGAACGCTGCCTCCGTTGCCGCATCGACCACTTCGGCCTTCATGAGCGAAGTTGCCCGCGCACGATCCAGATGCGCTGGATCACAGTGACCACGCCAAGAGCACCCAGGCACCACAGCGCGACGGGCAGGACATAGGGAACCCCGAAGCCCGTGATGAACACGGCGAGGAGTACGACGATCAAGCGCTCCGCGCGCTCGGCGATGCCCACATTCGCCGTGGCCCCCACGGCCTCAGCCCTCGCCTTGGCATACGAGGTCACCTGGCCCATCACCAGGCACAGCAGCGCCGCCGCCGTGACTCCCATCTGATCATTGATGGCACCCCAGAGCACGATGCCCCCGAAAATCGCGCCGTCGGCAACTCGATCCAAGGTCGCATCCAGGAAATTCCCCCACGGCCCGCTCGTGCCGCGCATGCGCGCCATCGTGCCGTCGAGGAGGTCACTGAAGGCGAAGAGCGTGATCAGCAGCGGGCCCAGAATGAAGCGCCCGGTGGGAAAGCAGATCAACGCGGTCGTCACTGCCGCCACGGTGCCGAACACCGTGATGGCATCGGGCGAGACATGCAAGCGCAACAGCAGCCGTGCCGGTGGTTCCAGCACTGCACTCATCGCCTTGCGCGCATTCGGATTATTGAGCATGAATCTCCCGGTCCAGGTCTGCCCCGATGCTATCCGTCCGGCCGAATCCACCCGGCTTGCCGCACGTGAAGGCGCCACGAGAGTCTTAGACCGTGAACACGGTCGCGGGAACCATCCACGTCACACTCGTGGGCATCGAGGGATCAGGCGTTCGCACCCTGATCGGATCGCTCTCAGGCACGATGGAGCCCTCCTTAGATGGTGAGCGTCACTGGGATGGCTCCACGATTCGTCTACGCGGATGCCGACCGGACTCGGTAGATCTCTCGGATTCCGACCTGCTCGTCGTGGTCACCTCCGCGGGCCAGGGAGTGTCGTCCGATCTGGGATCTCTGTGGCAGAGTGCGGCCGAACGCGGACTGCCTGCCCTGATCGCCGTGACCCATCTCGATGACGCAGCCGTGGATCTCGAAGAGATCGCGGCCATGTGCACGAGACTCCTCAGCGATGGCGGCGAGGTCTTTTTGCCCTGGTTGCCGATCCTCGACGACGATGAATCCGTCTGCGGATTCATCAACCTGCTCAGCGAGGAGATCGTGGAGTGGAGCGAGGGTGGTCCTGTCGTTCACCAGAGCGAGCAGCGGCACCAAGAGCTCATCGAGGATGCGCGCTCCGAACTGTGCGAGTCCATCATGCTCGCCGTCGACGATGACGACCTGTTCACGTCATACCTGTCCGGGACTCCGATAGACGGCGAGGTGATCGAGTCTCACATGCTGGAGCAGACGAGCCGCGGGCTGCGTCATCCTGTCATCGGCACGGCCCTGCACCCTCATCTGCTCGGAGTCGGTCTGCTCCTGGACACCATTGCCGGACTCGACAGACAGCGGGTCCGCTAGCCCCAGGCGCCAGAAAGCAGGGCTCGAGACTCGCTCAGCAATTGCGGCATGGTCTTGGTTCCGCCGATCACGGGCAGGAAGTTCGTATCGCCGCCCCAGCGCGGCACCACGTGCTGGTGAAGATGTGCGGCTATCCCTGCGCCGGCAAGTGACCCCTGGTTCATGCCGATGTTGAATCCGTGAGCACCGGATACCTCGCGCAGCACTTCCATGCTTCGCTTGGTGAACGCTGCGAGTTCGGCAGTCTCCTCACTCGTGAGGTCGGTGTAGTCGGCGACGTGCCGGTAGGTGCAGATCAGCATGTGACCGGAGTTGTACGGGTACAGGTTCATGATCGCGAACACCCAAGTGCCTCGCGCGACGATCAGTGACTCGTCGTCGGACTCGCCCGGTGCCCGGCAGAAGGGGCAGTCGCTGCCTGCATCCGAGTGCTCGGGTCGTCCCTCGCCCTTGAGGTAGTTCATCCGATGGGGCGTCCACAGACGATCCCAGGCCTCGCTCACGTCAGACCTGAATCCGCGCATCGATGGTCGCCACGATCTCCGCGATCGCCTCATCGATCGGGATCCCGTTCTTCTGCGTGCCATCGCGGTAGCGGAAGGAGACCGCACCCGCCTGGGCATCGTCGTCGCCCGCGATCAGCATGTAGGGAACCTTGGACTTCTGCGCGGTGCGGATCTTCTTCTGCATGCGATCGTCGCTGGCATCGACCTCGACACGAACGCCGGCCGCTCGAAGGCGATCGGCCACGTCGTACATGTAGTCGTTGTGCGCCTCGGTGATCGGGATTCCGACCACCTGAACAGGAGCGAGCCACGGCGGGAAAGCGCCCGCGTAGTGCTCGAGCAGCACGGCGAAGAAGCGCTCGATCGAGCCGAACAGCGCACGGTGGATCATCACCGGACGCTGACGCGTGCCGTCGGCCGCCTGGTACTGGAGATCGAACAGCTCGGGAAGGTTGAAGTCGACCTGGATGGTCGACATCTGCCAGGTTCGTCCGATCGCATCCTTGGCCTGCACGGAGATCTTCGGGCCGTAGAAGGCCGCACCGCCCTCGTCGAGCACGAGTTCGAGGCCCTGCTTCTCGGCGGCGATGCGCAGGGTCTCGGTCGCCTCGGCCCAGATCTCATCGCTGCCGACGGACTTCTCGGGATCGCGGGTCGAGAGCTCGAGGTAGAAGTCGTTGAGGCCGTAATCACGCAGCAGGTCGAGCACGAAGGTCAGGAGGCCGTCGAGCTCGGTCGGCATCTGCTCCTTGGTGCAGTAGATGTGCGCATCGTCCTGGGTGAATCCGCGCGCGCGAGTCAGGCCCTGCACGACGCCGGACTTCTCGTAGCGGTAGACGGTGCCGAACTCGAACAGTCGCAGCGGCAGCTCGCGGTACGAGCGGCCGCGGGCGTCAAAGATCAGGTTGTGCATCGGGCAGTTCATCGGCTTGAGGTAGTAGTCGGCGCCCTGCTTGCGAATATTGCCCTCGACGTCGTATTCAGTGTCAAGCTGCATCGGGGGGTACATGCCCTCGGAGTACCAGTTCAGGTGCTGGGACTTCTCGAAGAGCGCGCCCTTGGTGATGTGCGGGGTATTGACGAACTCGTAACCCGCCTCGTCGTGGCGCTTGCGCGAGTAGTCCTCCATCACGCGGCGGATGACACCGCCCTTCGGGTGGAACACCGCGAGGCCGGAGCCGATCTCGTCCGGGAAGGAGAAAAGGTCGAGCTCGGCACCAAGCCGGCGGTGATCGCGCCGCTCGGCCTCCTCGAGGAAGGTCAGGTAGGCCTTGAGGCCTTCCTTGGACGGCCATGCGGTGCCGTAGACACGCTGCAGCTGCTCGTTCTTCTGGTCGCCGAGCCAGTAGGCGGCAGCAGTGCGCATCAGCTTGATCGCGTTCTGCGGGATGTAGCGGGTGTCGGGCACGTGCGGACCGCGGCACAGATCGCCCCAGCAGCGCTCGCCGGTCTTCGCATCGACGTTGTCGTAGATCGTGAGCTCGGCTCCGCCGACCTCCATGACATCGGCTCCGCCCTCACTGCCGATCAACCGCAGCTTGAAGGGCTCGCCGGCGAGCTCGGCCACTGCCTCGGCCTCGTCAACCACGCGACGCGAGAAGCGCTGCCCGGCCTTGATGATCGCGACCATGCGCTTCTCGAGTACCTCGAGATCGTCGGGCGTGAAAGGGGTCTCGACCGAGAAGTCGTAGTAGAAGCCGTCCTTGATCGGCGGGCCGATGCCCAGCTTCGCATCGGGGAAGGTGTCTTGCACTGCCTGCGCCAACACATGAGCCGTCGAGTGCCTCAGCACGGCGAGGCCTTCAGGGGAATCGACGGTCACCGGCTCGACGATGTCGGTCTCCGACACGATCGTCGAGAGATCCTTGAGCTCGCCATTGACGCGGGCCACGACGACGGACTTGTCGCCACCCACCCGATCGAACGCGGTCGTGGCCACATCTCTCCATTCATCTGGACACCGCAGTTACCCCTGCATGTATCTCGGTGGTCGATACTGGATTCGAACCAGTGACCCCTCGCGTGTGAAGCGAGTGCTCTAACCACTGAGCCAATCGACCGAAGCCCAACGACTCTACCCCAGTCCGTCATCGCTTCTCGATCCAGCATCCCCCGGGTTCGGCTAGCGTCAGGGCCTCACGACCTCTGGAGACCCATGATGCGGCTCGCACGAACTCTCGGCATCACCACGATCGCCCTCACTATCGCGGCCACCGCGCTCGCCGCCCCTGCTCGCGCAGTGCCGAGCACCACGATCTCGTTCACTGCCGCTCCGACGGCGAAGATCGGGGAGTACAACCTGCTCACGGTCTCGATCACTTCGAGTGACGGCGTGACCCAGCCGGAGGGCGGGGTGGTGTTCCGCAATCAGGCCGGCGATATCGTCGGAACCGCGGGCACCGGCCGCGGAACGTCGGTCGCCAATGCCGTCGCCACGCTCCCCTGGTGGCCGACACAGCAGCAGTCGTATGTCTTCACCGCGCAGTACAACCCCGCACCGGGGGTTGCCCTCGAGGGTTCGACGACGGCAACGCCGGTGAGCATCCTGGCCACGCCGTCGGGGCAGAACGTCGCGATGAGCGCACCCCAGATGTACCTCGGCGTTCCGGCCACCATGACCGCGACCGTCTATCCGGGAAGCCTTCAGGGATCCGTCGGCTTCACCGGCAACGGCTGGGGGCTCGGTCCCTCGGTGCCCATCGTCAACGGTGCGGCAGCCTTCACTTTCACTCCGGGGTCACTCGGCTGGCAGCAGTTCGGCGTCTCGTTCACCTCGACCAACGTCTCGGGAGCCCAGGGCCAGGTAGCCCAGTGGGTCAACGTGCTGCCCGCCTCGGCCGCGCCGCTTCAGCAGCCCGCCACAACGCCCACGATCGTCCCCGCCACGACGCCCGGCGCGAGCACGCCTGCCAGGCAACCCGCAAAGAAGCCGGCGCGCAAGCCAGTGACCCGCCCGCCGAGGTAGCAGCACCATCAGATTCCCGTCACCCACCGCGAGTCTGTACTCAAGTTCTAGGAACATCGGTCTACCGTTGAAGCACCTACCAGTACGAGGAGTTTCCCGATGCGCGAAACCGGCCGCCTGCGCGGCATCATCGTCAAGGCCATCACGGCCTCGGCACTCATTCTCGGGACGGTCGGCATTGCTGCCGTTCCGGCTCAGGCAGCCCAGGATCTCACCCTCACGGGCGTGACCAACGGTCCCCAGGGGGCCTTGCAGAACCTGACCATCACTGACTCGACCGGAACGTGCGGGAGCACCCTGGCCCAGCAGATGCAGGTACTCGGATCCACCAATGGCGGCGGTACGTATTCGGTGATCGGTTACGCCACCTACGTCAGCTGCTCCGGCAACAACGACCTTTACCAGTACCAGTGGCTTCCGGCATACACCGGCACATGGCTGATTCAGGCCAGCAACGGTCCTGACTCCTCGAACACCGCAACAGCTGTCATCGGTGGCACGACAACCCTCACCACGATCGCCGCACCGAATGTCGCGACCGTGGGCGTGGCCACGAAAGTCCAGGTGAACGTCACCAGTCAGGGTCAGGCCGCTTACGCACCCACAGGCACCGTCGTAGTGAAGGACGGTTCGGGGAACACAGTGGCAACCATGGGCCTGACCAAGGCTAACGCCGGAAGCTCCTACGCCTACTGGTGGTGGACACCGCCCACCACCGGCACCTATGCCTTCACCGCCTACTACGGCGGCGACTCTGTTGCCAGTGCCTCCCAGTCAGCCACCGATCTCGTTCTGGCCTCGGTCTCGGGCAACACGATCACCCTTCTGGCGCCCGGCACGATGACCGTCGGTCTTCCCGTGACCCTGACGGCGACGGTGGTGCCGGCGAATATGCAGGGCTCCGTCGGCTTCACGTTCAACGGCAAGCCGATCAGCGCCTCGATCCCGATCGTCAACGGCTCGGCCAGCATGCAATGGACGCCCACGACCGCCGGTGCGGCCGTCATGGGAGCCAGCTACACCACCAACGGAGGTGCCAGCGGCTCGACCACCGACAAGGTGAACATCGTGGCCGGCCCCGTGCAGCAGGACGTCATCACCCTGACCCAGCCAGGCTGGGGCACCTGGGCACCCAATGGCCAGTACAACCTGCCCAATGGCACGAGCACCACGATGACCGCATCGACGCTGTCGGGCTCACCGGTCACCCTCACTGAGACAGGTCCGTGCTCGGTGAGCGGACTCACCATCACCGTTCCGGTCGCCTCGGGCCAGTGCAATATCCAGGCCAGCTCGCCGGGTGGCAAGGGGTACGGCCCCGTCACCTACGGCTACACGGTGCTGCCGGGCCTGGGCAACCAGACCGCAACCCTGGCTGCCCCGCTGTCAGGCAAGCTGACCAAGGGTCGTACCTACGTCCTCGAGTCGCCCGGCCAGGTCGACACGAACGCCGGCCAGAACATCACCTGGACGGTCACGAAGGGCAACAACTCGGTCTGCAAGATCGGGTACCCGGCTGACGGCTCCGTCACGCTGAAGATGCTCAAGAAGGGCGCCTGCAACATCAAGGGCACCGCACCCGGCGTTCCGAACCAGTGGAATCCGTACGTCGTGACACGTAGCTACAAGGGCTAGTCAGGACGCACTGCCGAAAGGCCCCCGCCTCGGCGGGGGCCTTTCGCATGTCACGGATCGAGATCTGCCGAGCTACGCCGCCTGAAGATCTCGCGGATGCGACTCGTCATGGGACCGACATCGAGCACGCGGTCATCGACGCGAGTCACGGCGTGCACATCACGCGTGGATGACGTCAGGAAGATCTCATCAGCCGATTTCAGGACTTCGATATCGAGGTCGGCCTCCTGCGCATCGGTCCACTCGAGCACCAGTTCACGGGTGATTCCGGCCAGGCAGCCGCTGTCGAGCCGCGGAGTGAGAGTCATGCCATCGAGGACGACGAAGATATTGGAGCCGGTCCCCTCGCATAGTCGGCCCAGCGTGTTCGCGAAGATCGCCTCCGATGCCCCGCGGGCATGCGCATGCTCGAGCGCCACCACGTTCTCGGCGTAGGACGTTGTCTTGGCTCCTGCGACAGCCGACCGTTCGTTGCGCACCCAGGGCACCGTGGCGACCGACGTCGTCTCGGGCCATGCGGCAGTCGGCATGACTGCGACGACCAGGGTGGGCTGCGCATCACCACGATCGCTGCCGAGCGGCGCGATTCCGCCTGTCAGGGTGATGCGTGCACGCGCGGGGCCGGTGATCGCCGGGGCATTCGCGAAGAGAACCTCGGAGACTGCCTCACGGATCACGGCGTGGTCCGGCACCGTGAGTCCGAGGGCCTCTGCCGATCGATCCAGCCGTCGCAGGTGACGCGTGAGAGCGAATGCCTGACCATCGGCGACCTTCATGGTTTCGAACACGCCATCGCCCACGGTGAAGCCGTGGTCCAGCGCGCTCACCAAGGCTTCGTCATCCGGCACGAGGCTGCCCAGAGAACCCTCACCGATCCAGATCACGATGCCCCTTCGCTGGCCAGTTCGATCAGTCGCCGCGCCTTGAGCTCGGTCTCGCGCCATTCTGCCGCCGGATCCGACGACCACGTGATGCCGGCACCGGTACCGAAGTTCAACCGACCCCCCTCACGCCAGAAGGTGCGAATCGTCACCGCGAGCTCAGCCCTCGTGCCCGAGTCCTCGATCCAGCCGAGGGCACCGCAGTAGTACCGCCTCGACACCGGCTCGAAACGACGGATGATCGACAGCGCGGAGGACTTCGGTGCACCCGTGACCGACCCGGTCGGGAACGTGGCGTCCAGGATCTCCGGCCACTCTCGATCACTTGCCAGGGTTCCGCTCACTTCCGAGACGAGGTGCACCAGGCCGGGATGCTGCTGCAACTGGAGGAGTCTGGGCACCTCGACCGAGCCGGTGCGACACACCCGCGAGAGGTCATTGCGCACGAGGTCGACAATCATGATGTTCTCCGCAGAGTCCTTGTCGAGGAGGTCTGCCGCGGTGCGGCCCGTTCCCTTGATCGGCCCGGACACCAGGAGATCCTTCTCGCGCCGCAGGAAGAGTTCGGGGCTCGCACTGGCGATTTCAATTCCTGCCTCCGGGGCGTGGACAAGGGAGGCGTAGGGGGAAGGATTTCCGGAGACCAGGCGATCAAAAAGTCCGAGCAGGCTCCCAGACTCGTCGCTAGGCGACGACATCACACGACAGATGTTCGCCTGGTACACATCCCCGAGTGCGATGGCTGAGCGAGTGTGCTCGACCGCTGCGCAATACGCAGCTTCATCCAACGACGTTGACCATGACTCCCGTGAAGGGCCCTGCCATGAGTCGACGGCCCACGACGGTCGCTCGGATTCCCA
>JBJSWO010000214.1:0-3230 GCA_046085905.1 Actinomycetes bacterium
CCCGGAAGGTCAGGGCGATCTCGTCGGCAGTGGTGCGCGCATCGGTCTTGGTGCCGATACGTGGCTGCAGCGCTTCCCGACCATCCTCGAGTCGTGTCGCAGCAGGGGCATTGATCCCGTCACCGATCTCATCCCGGTCGCCCCGGCCCAGCACTATGCGTCGGGCGGCGTGCTCACCGATCACTTCGGCCGGGCGTCGATTCCCGGGCTCTTTGCCTGCGGTGAGGTCGCCTGCACCGGCGTGCATGGTGCCAACCGGCTCGCCTCCAACTCGCTGCTCGAGGGCCTGGTGTTCTCCAGGCGCATCGCCGAGGCGATCACGGCCGCGCCTGCCGTCGTGCGCGAGCCGGTGGCACGGTCGGGAGCCGAGGGGCTGCTGCCGCATCGCGTGCGACGCACGATGCAGCAGGCCATGGATCGCGACGCCGGCGTGCTGCGCAGTGCCGTGTCACTGGCTGAGGCAACACGCGAGCTGCACTCGGTCAGCCACGCCGATGATGCGCACCCCTGCACCGAGGACTGGGAGACCACGAACATCCACATGCTCGCCACCACCTTGGTGCAGCATGCGCGCCTGCGCGAGGAGACCCGCGGCTCGCACTGGCGCGACGACTATCCCGATCGTGATGACGCGCACTGGCGGGTGCGGCTCGTGTCGACCCTGAGCCCTGATGGAGAATTGCGCACTCGAACCGAACCCCTCGTGCATGGCGACAGCGCGAAGTAAGGAGACGTCTGATGGGCACCGCAGGAACGATCGATCAGCAGATCGAGCAGCAGCTCGTTGCCGCAGGCCTCAATGTCGATGACGTCATCTGGCTGATCCAGCGGGCCATCGACGAGGATCTCGACGGCGGTGTCGACGTCACGACGGTGGCCACCGTCCCGCTCGAGCAGCGTGCCGTATTGGATCTCGTGGCACGTCGACCGGGTATCGCGGCCGGCATCCCCGTCGCGGCCGCTGTCTTCTCGTTGATGAGCGGCGATGCCGTGAGCATTCGCTATGGCAAGAGCGATGGCGACATGGTGCAGGTCGGCGACGTCCTGATCTCGGTGACCGGCCCCACCCATGAACTCCTTCGCGCCGAGCGACCGGCGCTCAACCTGCTCGGGCGGCTCGGCGGCATTGCCTCGATGACACGCGTCTGGGTCGAGGCCGTGGCCGGGACGAAGGCCCGAATTCGCGATACCCGCAAGACCACCCCTGGCCTGCGCAAGCTCGAGAAGTACGCGGTGCGCTGCGGCGGCGGAACCAATCACCGCATGTCGCTCTCGGATGCCGCGCTGGTCAAGGACAACCATGTGGTGGCCGCCGGGGGCGTAGCCGAGGCCTTCGCGCTCGTGCGCGCGAGCTTCCCCGACGTCCCTGTCGAGGTCGAGGTCGACTCACTCGAGCAGTTCGACGAAGTGCTCGAGGCGGGGGCCGATCTCGTGCTTCTCGATAACTTCACCACTGACGAGATGGTCGAGGCGGTGCGCCGCAATGCCGGTCGCGCGAAGCTCGAGGCGTCCGGTGGCCTCTCGCTCAACGTGGCTCGCGCAGTCGCGGAGACGGGCGTTGACTACCTCGCCGTCGGGGCTCTCACGCACTCTGCGCCAGTATTGGATATCGGCGCTGACCTTCGGCAGGAGACATAGCAATGCTTCTAGCAATTGACGTGGGCAACACGAACACCGTGATCGGCCTGTTCGAGGGCGATCGCATGACGCGTTCGTGGCGCACCAAGACCGATGCGCGCACCACGGCCGACGAGATCGCCCTGACCTTCCGGGGCCTGCTCTAGGGCGCCGGCGAGATCACCGGTATCGCGCTGTGCTCGACCGTGCCCGCCGTGCTGCGCGAGATGCGCCTGATGCTCGACCGCTACTTCGCCGAGACTCCCAAGGTGATCATCGAGCCGGGCATCAAGACCGGCGTGCCCGTGCTCACGGACAACCCCAAGGAGGTCGGGGCCGATCGCATCGTCAACACGATCGCCGCGCACCACCTGTTCGGCGGCCCCTGCATCGTCGTCGACTTCGGCACCTCCACCAATCTCGACGTCGTCTCTGCCAAGGGCGAGTTCCTCGGCGGAGCTCTCGCCCCCGGTATCGAGATCTCCCTCGATGCCCTCGCCCAGCGCGCCGCCCAGCTGCGCAAGGTCGAGCTGGTGCGACCGCGCTCGGCGATCGGCAAGAACACGGTCGAGGCGCTGCAGTCCGGTGCCCTTTACGGATTCGCCGGCCAGGTCGACGGTCTGGTCGATCGCATTTGCGACGAACTCGGCGAGGTGACCGCGGTGGTGGCCACCGGCGGCCTGGCGCCGATCGTGGTGCCCGAGTCGCGCACCATCACCCACTACGAGCCTGATCTCACCCTGATCGGCCTTCGCCTGGTCTTCGAGAAGAACGCGGTCTAGGTCCCGGGCTCCTGCCCGATATCTTTCTCTCGTGACGAACGAGACCACGGCCGCGGCTGACCAGGCGCACGACCCCGAGGACGATCTGCCCGAGCAGATGCGGATCCGTCGGGAGAAGCGTGAGCGACTGGCTGAGCTCGGCATCGAGCCGTACCCCGTCGGGGTGCCTGTCACCACCACCATTCAGGCAGTACGCGCCGAGCATGGTCATCACGAGCCTGACCACTCCACGGGCCAGATCGTCGGCATCGCCGGACGCATCCTGTTCTCGCGCAATACGGGCAAGCTCTGCTTCGCCACCCTGCGTGCCGGCGACGGCACCGAGATCCAGGCGATGCTGTCTCTGGCCAATGTCGGCGAGGAAGCACTCGAGCAGTGGAAGGAGCTCGTCGATATCGGCGACACCGTCTTCGTGCACGGCGAGGTGATCACCTAGAAGCGCGGTGAGCTCTCGGTGATGGCCGACTCGTGGCAGATGGCCTCGAAGGCACTTCGTCCGCTGCCTGTCGCGCACAAGGACCTCAACGAGGAGACCCGGATTCGTCAGCGCTACGTCGACCTCATCATGCGTCCGGAAGCGCGCCAGATGGCGCGCACCCGCATGGCCGTGGTCTCGCAGCTGCGCCGGAGCTTCGAGGCTCGTCATTACGTCGAGATCGAGACCCCGATGCTGCAGACCATGCATGGCGGCGCTGCTGCACGCCCCTTCATCACCACCTCGAATGCCTTCGACATCGAGCTGTTCCTGCGCATCGCGCCCGAGCTGTTCCTCAAGCGTGCCGTCGTGGGCGGCATCGAGCGTGTCTTCGAGATCAACCGCAACTTCCGCAA
>JBJSWO010000215.1:0-12459 GCA_046085905.1 Actinomycetes bacterium
ACGAAAGGTTCACCATGATCACTCGACTCCGCGACTACTCGATCCGACTCGCGCTTCGCGCATCGGATGATCGCGGCGACGTCCCGGGCTGGGTACTGGTCTCCGTTATGACGGCAGGCTTGGTCACGGCGATGTGGCTCATCGCCGACGATCAGCTCACCGGGGTACTCGACAGGGCACTCACCTCTGTCGCTACTCCGTGAGCACGCGACATCACAAGGATCGCGGAAGTGCCATTGTCGACTTCGTGCTTGTCGCACCCATCCTGATTGCCGTGGCGCTGGCCGTCCTTCAGGTGATCCTGGTGATGCATGTCCGGATCGTGCTTACCTCGGCCGCAGCGGAAGGCGCTCGCGCGGCCTCGCTTGCGGGTGCTGATTCGCGGGCCGGTCAACGGCGAGCGCAGGCGATCATCGACGAGACGATTGCCTCGGGCTCCGTCGAGAGCATCACCGTTCGTCGCGAGTCGTGGGGCCGCACCTCGATCATCGCTCTCGAGATCGACGCGAGGCTCCCGCTCCTAGGGCTGCTGGGGCCTTCGGCACTCCGCGTTACAGGCCACTCCCTGCAGGAGCAAGCATGACACCACCTGCTCGGGACGACTCCACCGATGAGCGCGGTAGTGCGGTGATCGAGTTCATCATCATCGGCATTCTCATCCTGGTGCCACTTGCCTACATCGGCATGTGCGTGATGCGCGTGCAGGCAGCGACAGTTGCCTCGTCTCTCGCCGTGCGGGAGGCAGGTCGCGCATTCGTCTCCGCCGACACTGTTGGCGAAGCGCAGTCACGAGCCATGGCGGCCGCGCGGATCGCGCTGGGCGACCAGGGCTTTGACCTGCCGGCGCGGTCCCTTCGCGTCAGGTGCCCTGCCGCAGGATGCCTTCAGCCCGAGTCCTCTGTGCAGGTCGAGCTCAACTGGTCGGTTGGCTTGCCGTGGCTCCCGGAGTTTCTCGGGAAGGATCGCACCGAGATCCCGATCAGTGCCCGGCGCACCATGCCTGTTGACACGTATCGGGGCGACCAGTGAGGCCACGGGTTAGTGACGACTCGGGCAGCGTGATGCTGATCGGCATCGCCCTCATCGCCATCTGCACGCTTGCCCTGGCAGTCGTCGTCGATGTCTCGGCGCTCTTCATTCAGCGACGCAATCTCGCTGCCCTCGCTGATGCCGCTGCCCTTGCCGGTGCCCAGGCAATCGATCTTGACGCGTACTACGCGCACGGCGCGAGCGAGACCACCACGCTTGACCCTGCCATCGTGGCTCGAGTCGTGCGCTCCCAGGTCGTTGCTGTTTCCGCGAATGACGGAATGCTTGGGATGAGACTCGAACAGGTCGACAGCGACCGCGAGTACGTGACGGTCCGACTCAGCGCGCCGGTGACGGTGCCGTTCCTGGGGCCGATTCTCGGGGGCCGCGCCGAGGTCGTGGCCAGGGCGCGGCTCGACTACAGATCCGCGCGGTGACCAGTCTCGGCGTACGAACGGATTATCAGTGGTTGTAGCCGGTGGCCTTCGCGCGCTCGTATGACGCCTTGATCTCGGTTTCCGCATCAGTGCGGCCCACCCAGGTTGCACCCTCGACGCTCTTGCCGGGCTCGAGATCCTTGTAGACCTCGAAGAAGTGCTGGATCTCGAGGCGATCGAACTCGGGAACGTGGTGGATATCGCGCAGGTGCTCGAGGCGCGGGTCGAGAGGCACGCACAGCACCTTGTCGTCTCCGCCGGCTTCGTCGGTCATGCGGAACATCCCCACCGCGCGGCAGCGAATGACGACACCCGGGAAGGTCGGCTCCTGCAGCAGGACGAGAGCATCGAGCGGATCTCCGTCCTGTCCGAGGGTGTTGTCGATGAAGCCGTAGTCGTGCGGGTAGCGGGTCGACGTGAAGAGCATGCGATCGAGGCGGATGCGACCAGTCTCGTGGTCGATCTCGTACTTGTTCTTGCTGCCCGCAGGAATCTCGATGGTCACGTCGAAGGTCAGGGGTTCCATGAGGAGCCTTCCTAGTTTGACGGTCGCCCGTGCGACCTCTTCACGGCTGCTGCCGTTGCCATACTCTTATGAAGCAAGGCTAATGAGGCGGAGGAGGGGCGTTGCAGCAACGTTTACTTCCTGTGGCATCGGTCACCTTGCTGCTCGGTCTCGGACTCCTGACGAGCGCCACCCCGGCCTCGGCTGAGTCAGCGAATCCCGTACTCACTCCGACTGCCATCGCCGGCTCGACGGCGCCCGTGCCGACCACGTCAGGGCTCGCGGCGAGGCTCACGCCCCTGCTGGCCTCGCGCACCTTAGGCGAGTCCGCTGCCATCGTCCTCGATCCCGCGACGGGCGAGACCCTCTTCGACAGTTCGGCCACGAGAGCACTCGTGCCGGCGTCCACGACAAAGCTGCTCACCGCGGCCGCGGCTCTGCATGTCCTGGGCCCCGGTACCCGTCTGGCCACGACAGTGCGGTCGGACGGAACGACCGTGACGCTGGTCGGCGGAGGTGACGCCACCCTTGTCTCCGGCACCAAGCCACGCTCTGCTGCGTCGTTGACAGATCTGGCGAAGCAGACCGCCGCCGCACTCCCGGCCGATTCCTCGGTCGTGGTCGACTACGACGACTCGCTCTTCAGCGGCCCGGCCCTTGCGGCCGGCTGGTCCCGTGGATGGGTACGGGCCGGAGTCGTCGCCCCAGTCTCGGCCCTGATGAGCGATGAGGGCAGAACCGCCAGGACTTCGATCGCGCGCAGCGTTGATCCGGCGCGAACCACCGCCCGGCAGTTCGTCGCACTCCTCAATCGTGATGGCGTGAAGGCTCGGCTCGGATCCGCGACTCCCGCGGCGGCCGGTGCGGAGGAGATCGCTCGGGTCGAATCCCCGACCGTCAGCACCCTCGTGCGTCAGATGCTCACCGACTCCAATAACGACCTCGCCGAGTCACTCGCTCATCTCGTCGGGCTGAAGTCGACCGGCAAGGCCACGTTCGCGACCGGCGCGAGTTCGACTATCCAGGCCGTCAGCGAACTGGGGATCCCGACGGATGGCGTGCGCCTCGTGGACGGCAGCGGGCTGTCCCATCGTGATCGCATCTCACCTCTCACCCTGGCCTCTCTCCTGTCAGTCACCGCCGGTGAGCAGGCCCGGACCCTCTGGCCCATTGCCTCCGGGCTTCCGGTGGCAGGGCTCACGGGCACGCTGGCCGATCGCTTCGATGCGAAGGCGATGAAGCAGGCCCTCGGCTACGTGCGCGCGAAGACCGGCAGCCTCAATGACACGGTCGCCCTCGCGGGCAGCGTGCGTGACCGTGATGGCCGGGTACTGACCTTCGCGGTACTTGCCAACAAGATCCCCTCCGTGGTCGCGGCACGCGCTACGGTCGACAAGATCGCGAACCAACTAGCGAAATGCGGATGCCGATGAGAGCTCAGGTCACCCTCCTTCCCTGCAATCAGTTCGATCACTTCTACCGAGGCGGCAACCGCATTGGCGAGCTGCGGCGCGGCCCGGGCGGCCCGCGGCGTCCGGAGGAATGGATCGGCTCGACGACCGCGCGCTTCGGCCAGGCTCCGCAGGGCTTCAGCGCCCTGCCTGACGGACGGCTGCTCATCGAGGCCATTGACGCCGAGCCGGAAGCGTGGCTCGGGGCCAAGCATCTGGCTCGATACGGCACGAGTACCGAAGTGCTCGTCAAGCTTCTCGATCTTGACCAGCGACTTCCTGTCCACCTGCACCCCAATCGTGCTTTCTCCAAGACGCACCTCGGCCTGGCCCACGGCAAGACCGAGGCCTGGTACGTGCTCGATGCGCCCGAGGGTGCTGAGGTCGGCGTCGGTTTCAAGGAGGCCATGACGCTCGGGCAGGTCAGTGACTGGGTGAACGAACGCGACAGCGCCGCTCTTCTGGGCGCCTTGCAGACCCGCGTGGTGCGCCCGGGCGATGCGATGCTCGTTCCTGCGGGCCTGCCTCACACCGTCGCCGACGGCGTCTTCGTTCTCGAACTGCAAGAGCCCACGGATCTCTCAATCCTGCTGGAGTGGGCCGAGTTCGCGGTCGACGGTGCGAAAGACGGGCATCTCGATCTCGGCTTCGAGACAGCCCTGCAGGCTGTTGATCTGTCCGCAGTCTCGTCCGCCGATCTCGATCGGCTGGTGCTCACTCGCGATCAGCTCGATGTCGCCGGCCTGCGCAGCATCATGCCGACCGCGGCGGACCCCTACTTCCGCGCACAGCGAATCGATACCTCAGCGGGAGCTGTCGGAGTCGACGCAGGCTTCGCCATCGTGCTGGCCACGGAGGGCCGCGGAATCATTCACACGTCACAGGGTGACCACGAGGTCGCTCGCGGCGATGTTCTTCTCATTCCCTTTGCCGCAGGCGACTGGTCCGCATCATCCGAGGGCTCGAGTGCGCTCGTGGCCGTCGCCTGCCGGCCGCCTGCACCGGATGCACCCGTCGACGCACGCTGATCATGAGCACGCAGGGCACCGTCGCAGTGCGCAATGCCGTGGAAGCGGCATGCGCGGATCTTGACGAGGGCGCCCTGGTTCTCGTGGCGTGCTCGGGAGGCCCGGATTCCCTCGCACTCGCGGCCGGCGCAGCCTGGGTGGCCGAGCGATCCGGCTTTCGCGCAGGCGCCGTCATCATCGATCACGGCTTGCAGGAACCCTCTGCCGACATTGCTGATCAGGCGGCGCGCGCGTGCCGAGCGCTCGGCCTCGACCCCGTGTCGGTCGAGCGAGTGCACGTGGGCTCCGCGGGCGGGCCGGAGGCTGCGGCGCGCGATGCGCGATATGCCGCGCTCAGGAAGACTGCCGAAGCACTCGGCGCCGGCGCTGTCCTTCTCGGCCACACCCGTGAGGATCAAGCGGAAACCGTGCTGCTCCGACTGGCGCGTGGCTCGGGCGCGCGCTCGCTGGCAGCGATGGCGCCCGTGAACGGGCTGTGGCGCCGTCCGATGCTCGATCTCCCGCGCGCGGTCGTGCACGAATGCGCGGTGGAGGAGTGCGAACGCATCGGGGTAAGGCCGTGGAGCGACCCGCACAATGCGGATCCGGCATACGCGCGCGTGCGTGTGCGCGATGCGCTCCCGTTGCTGGCCGAAACCCTTGGCGAGGGGGTCATCGGCGGGCTCTCGAGGTCCGCGCGACTGCTGCGCGATGATGCCGATGCGCTCGACTCTTGGGCCGCAGTTGAGGTCGCCACTCACGTCATCGACGCGGCCGCCGGTTGCTCGATCGACGTGACCGCACTCGAGTCGATGCCGCGCGCCATTCGCACGCGCATATACAAGGTGATGGGCGAACGGTGCGGCGCGACGGAACTCGAAGCGACTCATATCGACGGAATTGACGAGCTCATCACGCGCTGGCACGGTCAGGGAACCCTCAATCTGCCCGGACGGGTGAATGCGGCGCGCGAGTATGGAAGGCTGTCGGTCTGGCCCCCGACGATGGAGTGATGCGTGCACGCTGAGGATCTCGGAAACGATCTCGCCGAAGTACTGCTGAGCGAGGAGCAGATCCACGCGCGCATCCAGGAGCTCGCCGATCAGATCGAGATCGACTACGAGGGCCAGGATCTCCTGCTCGTCGGAGTGCTCAAGGGCGCGGTCATGGTGATGGCCGACCTCGCGCGATCACTGACTCGCCATGTCGGAATGGACTGGATGGCCGTGTCGTCCTATGGCTCGGGCACCAAGAGCAGCGGAGTCGTACGAATCCTCAAGGATCTCGACGCCGATATCGCCGGTCGCCATGTGCTGGTGGTCGAGGACATCCTCGACTCGGGGCTGACTCTCTCCTGGCTGCTGCGCAACCTCTCCTCCCGAGGCCCCGCCTCCGTCGAGGTCTTCACTCTCATGCGCAAGCCCGATGCCGTGAAGGTGCCCATCACCCCGAAGTACTGCGGTTTCGATATCCCCAACGAGTTCGTCGTGGGCTACGGCCTGGACTACGCCCAGAAGTACCGCAACCTGCGGTCCGTGGCGATCCTCGCCCCCCACGTCTACGGGGCCTGACCAGAACATTCGCTCGCCGAGACCGACCCTTCTTTCGCCCTGGGCGCAAGCCCCTTAGCCGCGGAAGCGGCCCCCCTGGCGACGGGGTAACCTCATGAGGTGAATTTCCGACGCATTCTCAAGGGCCCGATCTTCTGGATCGTGCTGGCCATCGCCGCCGTTCTCATCGGCTCCAGCCTGCTCAGCAGCGTCGGCGGCCCCGAGAACGTCGACACCGGAGTCGCTGTTGCTGACATCCAGGCCGGCAAGGTCGATACCGCGACCCTGATCGACCGTGATCAGGTTCTCGAGCTGACCCTGAAGGACGGATCCCAGGCGCGCACGTCCTACATCACCGGCCAGGGCGTCAACCTGCAGGAGCTGCTGCAGGAGAAGGCCGACGCCGGTCAGCTGCCCGGTGGCTACAACGTGATCGTGCCGACCGAGAGCCTGCTCGTCACCCTGCTCGTCTCCTTGCTCCCGGTGATCCTTATCGTCTTCCTGCTCTTCTTCTTCATGGGCCAGATGCAAGGCGGCGGAAACAAGATCATGAGCTTCGGCAAGTCCAAGGCGAAGGTCATCAGCAAGGACATGCCCAAGACCACCTTCGCCGACGTCGCCGGTGCCGAGGAGGCCGTGGAAGAACTCCAGGAGATCAAGGAGTTCCTGGCTGAGCCAGCGAAGTTCCAGGCGGTCGGCGCGAAGATCCCCAAGGGCGTCCTGCTCTACGGCCCGCCCGGAACCGGCAAGACCCTGCTCGCCAGAGCCGTTGCGGGCGAAGCCGGCGTGCCCTTCTTCTCCATCTCCGGCTCCGACTTCGTCGAGATGTTCGTGGGCGTCGGCGCGAGCCGCGTGCGCGACCTGTTCGAGCAGGCCAAGACCAACGCGCCCGCGATCATCTTCATTGACGAAATCGATGCTGTCGGCCGTCACCGTGGCGCAGGCCTGGGCGGCGGTCATGATGAGCGCGAGCAGACCCTGAACCAGATGCTGGTCGAGATGGACGGCTTCGATGTCAGCCAGAACGTCATCCTCATCGCCGCGACCAACCGTCCCGACATCCTCGATCCGGCCCTGCTGCGCCCGGGCCGATTCGATCGCCAGATTGCCGTCGACCGTCCCGATCTCAACGGTCGTGAGGCGATCCTGAAGGTTCACGCCTCCGGTAAGCCGATGGCCGACGAGGTCGACCTGCGTGCCGTGGCGCGTCGTACCCCGGGCTTCACCGGTGCCGATCTCGCGAATGTTCTCAATGAGGCGGCTCTCATGACCGCGCGCCTCGGTCGCACTCAGATCGATGACGAGGCTCTTGATGAGGCCATCGATCGCGTGATCGCCGGCCCGCAGAAGCGCACGCGCCTGATGGACGACCACGAGAAGCTCATCACGGCGTATCACGAGGCCGGGCACGCACTCGTCGCTGCCGCACTGCCGGGCACCGATCCCGTGCACAAGATCACGATCCTGCCGCGCGGCCGTGCCCTCGGGTACACGATGGTTCTTCCCGATCAGGAGAAGTACTCGACCACGCGCAGCGAGATGCAGAACACCCTGGCGTACATGCTCGGCGGGCGTGCGGCCGAAGAGCTGATCTTCCACGATCCGACCACCGGCGCGTCCAATGACATCGAGAAGGCGACGTCAGTGGCTCGCGCGATGGTCACGCAGTACGGCATGACCGAGCGTCTGGGTGCGATCCGCTACGGCCAGGAGCAGGGTGAGGTCTTCCTCGGCCGCGACATGGGTCACGTGCGCGATTACTCCGAGGAGATCGCCGCGGCCATCGACGAGGAGGTGCGCAGCTTCATCGAGACTGCGCATCAGGAGGCCTACGAGGTACTGGTCGCGAATCGCCATGTGCTCGATGCCCTGGTCGTTGATCTTCTCGAGAAGGAGACCCTCGACAAGGAGGAGATCGAGGCGATCTTCGAGGCCCTGTCCCTGCGCGAACCGCGTCCGGCCTGGACAGGCTCAGCGCGTCGCCGCCCCGACACCAACGGCCCAGTCCAGGCCGCCCACGACGCGTTGCAGCGCCAGGCAGCCTCGCGCCAGGCGAGCAATGGCTCAGTGAGCGTTGTCGAGGCCGATGCCGCCTCGACACCTGAGTACGAGATCTGATGTCCGACATCACGCCGGTGTCACTGCCTGACGGCGTTGTGCCGGGCGAGTTCGACTCCGCCTCGGCCGAAGCCGCCGTGCGACAGCTGCTCATCGCCATCGGCGAGGACCCTGACCGCGATGGCCTGCGCGATACGCCGGCTCGCGTGGCTCGTGCCTACGCCGAGATGTTCGGCGGACTTCGCCAGGCGCCGGAAGACGTCCTCACCACCACCTTCGATGCCGGTCACGACGAGATGGTCATCGTCCGCGACATCGAGCTCTACTCAACCTGCGAGCACCATCTCGTGCCCTTCCACGGCGTCGCGCACATCGGCTACATCCCCAATGCGAACGGCCGCATCACCGGGCTCTCGAAGCTCGCGCGACTCGTCGATGTCTTCGCCAAGCGCCCGCAGGTGCAGGAGCGCCTCACCACTCAGGTGGCCGACTCTCTCGTGCGGATACTGGAGCCGCGCGGTGCGATTGTCGTCATGGAGTGCGAGCACCTGTGCATGTCGATGCGCGGAGTGCGCAAGCCCGGCTCGCGCACGATCACCAGTGCCGTGCGCGGATCACTGCGTGATCCGGCCTCGCGTGCTGAGGCGATGGCCCTGATCACCGGGCGCTAATGCCTCGACCGAACTGAGCTCCGCACGTTGGGTTTTCCCCACCACGTGCTGGCCACAGCTCTGAGTCGATCCCATCCTGATCGTGCGGCCGAGGGGCGGCCGAGAGGGGAATGCGATGACTCGCACCATCATCAACATTGTGGTGGGCATCTTCGTGCTCATCATGCTCATTGTCGGACTCATGCAGGGAATGGCGACCTGGGGAACCGGAATCCTGGGTCTCGCCGTCGGAGCGATGCTTGTCGTGATCTTTCCCTGGCATGCAGCCGGTCCGCTCTCGCCCGGCGTGAGCACTGCGCTCGCCTGGATCGGGGCTCTGATCCTGCTCGCCCTCCTGATCGTGGGCATCGCGACGGACTGGACGTCGCGCGAGACCGCGCTCATGGGGGTTGCCGCAGGTGCTGCTCTCGCCGCAGCTCTCCAGAGGTCAACAGGGAAAGCGCTCTGACAGCATTTCGCGCGTGGGGATAATTCGCTCATGCCCCTCGCCCGAATCCTGCTCGTAGAGGATGAGCCGTTCGTGCGCTCGATGCTCAGTGTCGCCCTGGCGGCACTGAGCATCGACGTGGTCGCCAATTGCGCGAACGCCCGCGAAGCAGTCGCTGCGGTCCAGGGTCACGACATCGAAGTTGCGGTCCTCGATCTCGACCTCGGGCCGGGGCCAACCGGTATCGATGTTGCCTACGCGCTGCGCGAGATCCAGCGCACGATCGGGATCGTCTTCCTCACGAGTTTCAGTGATCCCCGCATCCTGGAGCCGCAGGGGCGCGCACTTCCACGTGGATCACGATTCCTGGTGAAGTCCGCTCTCGGGTCGCCTGACCTCCTTCGAGATGCCATCGTCGAAGCACGAAATGATCCGCTGAAGGACACCCGGCACAGCCTCTCGAACGCAGGGCTCACGACGAATCAGATTGACGTCCTGCGATTGCTCTCTCTGGGTCGTTCCAACGCTGAGATCGCTCAGGAGATGGGCGTGGGAGAGAAGGCAGTCGAGCGAACCATCAGTCGGATCATCGAGGTGCTGCAGATTGACCGCTCCTCGGGGAATGCGCGTATTCAGCTCGCGCGCCGATATCTCGAGATGTCAGGCAAGGCCCTGCCGTGAGCGTTCGACGCCTCGTACCGCTCCTGCGCGTCACTCCGGTGACGACGGTCTTCTACGGCGCCACATCGATCATTGCGATTCTCGGCAGTTTCGCCAGCCCTGGCATCCGACCGCTCGAACTCCTCGCCCTTGCCCTCATCCCGACGGTCGTCGCCTGTCTGGCCGCGCAGTCATTGGAATGGATTATTCAGGGATGGCGCATTCGTGAGCCCTACGCCTTCTTCGCGGCGGTCATGCTCGCCGGAGTACTGCGAGGTGTCACCCTTCTGCAGGGACTCGCGCTCCTGGGAATCGACGACAACGTGCCCGGCGGAACTCGGATTCTGAACTCGGTCGTCTCGATCGTGGTCTGGATGACGATCATCGGCTTCCTCGATGCGAGCCGGGAGCAGTACCGACGTCGATACAACGCCTTGGTGCGCCAGGCGGCGTCGGCTGCTGCGGACATTGATCCCGGGCTCGATAACCACCCGGATCTGATACGTCTCAAATCGGTGCTCTCGGGGTTCGCGATGCCCTCCGACCCGAAGGTGGCCTCCCTTGAAGCGGTCGCCGCGGCGATTCGCGGCGAGATCGAGACGTCGCTTCGTCCCCTGAGTCATCGCATCTGGTTCAGCAGCGGCGACCCGGAACCGCGTGCTCGGATCAGTCGCCTGTTGAGGGATGCACTTCTGCGAATGCCGGTGCCCGTCGGTGCGATCACTGTCGCGTGGCTCGTGACCGGGTTTGTGGGAGCAGCCTCGCTGTTCGGTATCGCACGCGGATCACTCAGCATCGTGATCTCCAGCATCCTTCTGCTCCTCGCTCTCCAGTTGACGCGGGGCGTGATGAGATCGGCTCGCGCCTTCTTTGGTCCGGTGCTCTTCGTCATGAGTGCAGTGCTGCCCGTGGTGGGCACCGATGTCGTGGTGGCGCAACTGGGGTACGACTCGATGCTGGGCTCGGTCCAGTCACTCTTCGTGATCCTCGCACTGGGCGGCCTCATTCTGTGCGCGACGGCAATCTCACTGGCCGCATCTGACCGCGCGGTGATTCTCGATCTCGTCGAACTTCGGGTTGCCGAACTCGAATCCGAGGCACGCGAGGGTCTACGCGGAGAGCCCGGCGAGCTGTCGGCATTCCTGCACAATTCACTTCAGGCGGAACTGCATGGCCTGGCACTTCAGCTCGATGAGGCCAGTCGCCTGAGCGACGAACGTCAGGCTCGCGAGGCACTCGAGCGACTCGGTGCGCTCGCAAATCGCTCGATGTCCGAGGAGTTCCGCAGCTTTCGCGAGTCTCCGCTCCAGCGGCTCGAGCGCGTGCAGGATGCCTGGGCGGGGATAGCCGAGCTGCACGTGGAAGTCTCTGATGCTGTCGACCCGGTGGATGCCCGGCTGGCCTTCGCCGTGAGGGCAATCGAGGAGGTCGTGGCCAATGCGATTCGCCACGGCGGTGCGCGAAGCGCAAGGGCCAGCGTCGCGGAGTCAGCGTCAGGCAACCTCCTGATCGAGATCGAGTCCGATGGCTCACTGTCGTCGGCGTCCCTGGGCATGGGAGAGGACTGGCTGGCCTCGGTAACCCAAGCCCCGGTGGAGCTGCGGGAGTCGACGACCGGCTCCTCGGTTCGGCTGGAGATCTAGTCGGGGGATACCGTTGCGGCGTGACATCGACTCCTGGCACCTCGCCGTCGACTGATGCGCTCATCTCGCGCGTAGCGGTCGCAGGGCCAGCCGTCTTCGGCGTCATCAACACGACGCCCGATTCCTTCTCTGATGGGGGCAGGTTCGCCGACGCCTCTATGGCCATTGCCGAGGGAATCCGGCTGCACCGCCAGGGTGCTCATGTCATTGATGTCGGCGGCGAGTCGACTCGGCCCGGCGCCGTTCGCGTGTCGGCCGACGAGGAGTGCGGGCGGGTGCTGCCGGTCATTGACGGCCTCGTGGCGGCCGGGGTGCCGGTGAGCATCGACACCATGCGCGCCTCGACCGCGTGTGCTGCAGTCGAGCATGGTGCGAGCTACGTCAATGACGTCAGCGGCGGGCTCGCGGATCCGTCGATGTTCGCTGCTGTCGCTGAGCTGAACGTCCCGATCATCGTGATGCACTGGCGTGCGCACTCGCATGAGATGGAGCAGTGGGCCCAGTACGACGATGTCGTGATGGATGTCGTCGATGAGCTCACCGCTCGCGTGCGCGAGGCTCTTCAGGCAGGCATCACCCGCGAGAACGTCATCGTCGATCCCGGGCTGGGCTTCGCGAAGGAAGCCGAGCACAACTGGGCTCTGCTGCGCGGTCTGCCGCGACTTGTGGCAATGGGCTTTCCGGTGATGGTGGGTGCCTCGCGCAAGAGATTCCTCGGTGCACTGCTCGCTGATGAGGAAGGCACGCCGCGTGACCCGGAGGGTCGCGACGAGGCCACGGCAGTGATCTCCGCACTCGCCGCAGAGCGTGGCGCCAGATACCTGCGGGTGCATGACGTCGCCCGCACGCGCGATGCCCTTCGCGTGCGTCAGGCATGGATCACCGGAGGGCGGGCATGAGCGACCGCATCACGATCACCGGAATCTCCGGTCACGGGTATCACGGGGTTCTCGCGTCGGAAAAGGCAGCGGGACAGTCGTTCAGCGTCGATCTCGTGCTGGAGACCGATATCCGCGCAGCC
>JBJSWO010000216.1:0-4200 GCA_046085905.1 Actinomycetes bacterium
CCTCGTCGGGATCGAGTCGCCGCAGTTCCTCGGAGACCAGCGCCGCGTAGTCACGCCGACGCAGGGCGATCGACGAGTCAGGAACTCCAGGCCGGGAAAGCACGGCATGGACACCGTCGGCACGGCTTACGCTGATTTCGCCGTCGGCGGTCGACATTCGAACGGCCGTGATACCCGGACCGGTTGACTCGAGAAGAGAGACCTCGACCCCGAGACTCGAGCGAAGCCAGGCGTGAAGCAGCAGGGCACTGGGGTTGGCGGGCTCGGCCTCGATCGCCACGGAGGTGATCACGGGGGCGTCATGGTCGAGGGTCGAGGCAAGAACGGAGCGCCACGGCGTCAGACGCGCCCAGGCGAGATCCGTATCGCCCGGTCGGTAGCCCTCGGAGCGAGCGCGCAGGGCGGCGATGGGATCAGCAGTACCCGCGGCATCGGTGATGCGCCGTTGCGCATGCCTGCCGATGTGATCATCTGCGGGCACGGCGGGGCAGTCACCGGGCCAGAAGGCCACGACCGGCGTATCGGGCAGCAGTAGTGGCACGGCCACCGAGTTGGCGAAATCAGCGAGCTCACCGCGCAGCCGAAGCTCAGCCACCTCGCCGGGCCCTTGATCCCCGCCGACCGAGATCTGCGCATCGAGTCGCGCATCGACCTTGCCGGGGCGCGGGATCAAGGTGATGATCCGCATCGGATGCTGCCGTGCGGCCTCGACGGCCGCATTCGTCGCATCGGAGGCGTTGTCCTCGTCACTGAGGATCAGCAGGGTGAGCACCATGCCCGTGGTGGGGGAGCCGAGTCGACGCCGTTCGGCGGCAATGGCCGCTGCCACGGCTGAGCCGCTGGTGTCATCGAGCCGGATCATGGCCGCCTCCAGGTGCGTCCGTCGCGCGCGAGCATGTCATAGGCCGAGTGCGGGCCCCAGCCGCCCGACACGTACTGCTCGGGTGCGCCCTGGCTGGCCCAGAAGTCCAGGATCGGGTCGAGGATCTTCCAGCCCAGCTCGACTTCCTGATGCCTCGGGAACAGCGGCGGATCGCCGAGCAGCACGTCGAGGATGAGAGGCTCGTATGCCTCGGGGCTCGCGTCGACGAAGGAATCCCCGTACTGGAAGTCCATCGTGACGTCGCGGACCTCGATGGATGAGGTGTTGGGAACCTTGGAGCCGAACTTCACCGTGATGCCCTCCTCCGGCTGGATCCGGAAGACGAAGGCATTGTTGCTGAGCTCCTCGACCGACGTGCTCTCGAAGGGCAGGTGCGGGGCGCGCTTGAAGACGACCGCGACCTCGGTGACGCGTCGACCGAGTCGTTTGCCCGTGCGCAGGTAGAAAGGCACTCCCGCCCAACGACGATTGTCGACATCGAGTCGAATAGCCGCATAGGTCTCGGTGGTCGAGTCGGGGTTGATGCCTTCCTCCTGGAGGTAGCCCGGCACGTGAATGCCACCCTGCCAGCCCTCGGCGTACTGACCACGTGAGGTATGCAACTCGAGGTCGCGCGGAAGCCTCACGGCCGAGAGCACCTTGACCTTCTCGGCACGCACGTCATCAGCCGAGAAGGAGAGCGGCTCCTCCATTGCCGTGAGAGCAAGCAGTTGTAGCAGGTGGTTCTGGATCACGTCGCGTGCGGCACCGATGCCGTCGTAGTAGCCCGCGCGACCGCCGATGCCGATGTCCTCGGCCATGGTGATCTGCACGTTGTCGACGTAGTTGGAGTTCCAGAGCGGCTCGAACATCGCATTCGCGAAGCGCACGGCAAGGATGTTCTGGACGGTCTCCTTGCCCAGGTAGTGATCGATGCGGAATACCGAGCCCGACTCGAATACCTCGCCCACGACGCGGTTGAGCTCGACCGCCGACTCGAGATCGTGGCCGAAGGGCTTCTCGATGACCACGCGACGCCAGGATCCGTCGTCACTCGCGGCGAGGCCTGACGTCTTCAGGTGCGAGAGCACGACGGGGAACAGGCCCGGGGGAATCGAGAGATAGAAGGCGTGGTTGCCGCCCGTGCCGCGGTGGGCGTCGAGATCGTCGACGACGCCCTTGAGCCGCTCATAGGCATCGGGGTCATCGAGATCGCCCGCGACGAAACGGATTCCCTGCGCGAGCTGATCCCAGATCTCCTCGCGGAAGGGCGTGCGGCAGTGCTCGCGCACGGAGTCGTGGACGATCTTCGCGAAGTCCTCGTCGGCCCAGTCGCGACGAGCGAAGCCGACGAGGGCAAAGCCGGGGGGAAGGAGGCCGCGATTGGCGAGGTCGTAGATGGCGGGCATGACTTTCTTGCGCGAGAGGTCACCCGTGACGCCGAACAGCACGAGGCCGCACGGGCCGGCCACCCTCGGCAGTCGCTGGTCGAGGGGGTCGCGCAGCGGATTCGGCGTGGCCGACCCGGACATCAGCTGGCTGCCATCGCCGTGGAGACGGTGGAGCGCAGTGACTCCCACGAGTCGATGAACTTCTGCACGCCCTCGGTCTCGAGCAGGTCGCACACTTCGGTGATGTCGATGCCCAAGGCTGCCAGCGACGTGAGTTCGTCGAGCGAGCGTGCCGCGGTGCCGGTCACTGTGTCGCCGCGGAACGTGCCGTGATCGCGCACGGCATCGAGGGTGGGCTCGGGCATAGTGTTCACGCAGCCGTCGACCGCGAGATCGACGACGTACATCGTGTCGTCGTAGGCCGGATCCTTGACTCCGGTCGAGGCCCAGAGCGGACGCTGGGGGAGTGCGCCCTGGGCGGCGAGTGCGGCCCAGCGAGGGCTGGCCAGCGTGTCGAGATGCGCCGCCCATGCCAAGCGCGCATTCGCGAGCCCCGCCTTGCCGCGCAGCGCTGCGGCCTGGTCCGTGCCGATGGCGTCAAGACGACCGTCGATCTCGGTATCGACGCGACTGACGAAGAAGCTCGCGACGGAGTGAATGGTGCCGAGATCACGACCCGCGGCAATCGCGATCTCGAGTCCGGCGAGGTAAGCCTCGACGACCTCGCGGTAGCGCTCGACCGAGAAGATCAGGGTGACATTGACACTGATGCCGGCACCGATCGCTGAGGTGATCGCAGGCAGGCCGGCCTTGGTGGCCGGGATCTTGATGAGCGCATTGCGACGGTCGACGAGATTCCAGAGCTCGACGGACTGGGCCGCGGTTCCGTCGGAGTCATGGGCCAGGCGCGGATCGACCTCGATCGAGACACGTCCGTCGACTCCGGCGCTTGTCGCGCACACGGACTCGAGGATGTCGCAGGCTGCGCGCACGTCGTCGGTCGTCAGGGTGCGGATCACCTCGTCGACATCGAGTCCCTCGGCGGTCAGGCGCGAGAGGTCCGCTGAGTAGGCATCAGCCTTCTCGGAGATGGCCTTCTGGAAGATGGCGGGATTCGTGGTGACGCCACGCACGTACGAGGTGCGCACGAGATCGGCCAGGTTGCCCGTGATCAGTCGTTCGCGACTGAGGTCATCGAGCCAGACGGAGACGCCGAGCTCGGTGAGCTCCTCGAGGCACTGAGTCATGACTGCTTCCCAGACGCCGAGGCGAGTGACTCTCGCGCGGCGGAGACGATGGCCTCCACGGTGATGCCGAATTCGTTGTAGAGCACCTGGTAGTCGGCGCTCGCGCCGAAATGATCGAGGCCTATCGCTCGTCCGTCGGTGCCCAGGTACTTCCACCAGCCCAGGGTCGCGCCGGCTTCGACGGAGACACGGGCCCGCACCGCCGACGGCAGCACGCTCTCGCGGTAGGCCGCATCCTGGGAGTCGAACCATTCGAGGCAGGGCATCGAGATGACACGAGCTCCGATGCCCTCGGCACTGAGGACGTCAGCCGCGGCCAGGGCCAGCTGGACCTCCGAGCCGGTAGCGAGGAGAAGGACCTGCGCTTCGGCGGCGTCGCGTAGGACATAGGCACCTCGGTCGACACCGGTGACGGCATCGCCGGGAGTCACGAGCGTCGGCACGTTCTGGCGGGTGAGGATGAGTCCGGCAGGTGCGCGTCGTGCGAGCACGCTGCGCCAGGCGGCCGAGGTCTCGTTTGCGTCGGCCGGCCGGATCACCGACAGCCCGGGGATGGCGCGCAGTGACCAGAGGTGCTCGACCGGTTGATGGGTCGGGCCGTCCTCGCCGAGACCGATGGTGCCGTGCGGCTGACCGCCCTGATGAACCTCGCGGTCACCTATGTCTGGACCCACGACTCCATCGGTCTCGGCGAGGACGG
>JBJSWO010000217.1:0-19248 GCA_046085905.1 Actinomycetes bacterium
GTCAGCCGCGCCTGAAGCCCCCGTTCCCGGCAGTTGCCGGCCTCTACGCGTCGCCGACCGTGATCAACAACGTCGAGACCATCGCGAACATCCCGTACATCATCGATCGCGGTGTCGACTGGTTCCGCCAGTTCGGTACCGAGAAGTCGCCCGGCTTCAAGGTGTTCGCGGTGTCCGGTCACGTCAAGCGCCCCGGCATCTACGAAGCGCCGCTGGGCATCACGATGCGCGAACTCCTCGACTACGCCGGTGGCATGCGCGACGGTCGCCCCGTGAAGTTCTGGCTGCCCGGTGGCTCGTCCGTCCCGATGCTCACTGCCGATCACCTCGACACCCCGATGACCTACGAGGACATGGCTGCTGCAGGCACCATGCTCGGCACCGGCACTCCGATGCTCTTCGACGACACGGTCTCGGTCGTCAAGGCGGTCACGCGCTGGCTGGAGTTCTACAAGCACGAGTCCTGCGGCAAGTGCACGCCGTGCCGCGAGGGCACGTACTGGATCACCGGCGTGCTCGAGAAGTTCGAGCACGGTCATGGCAGCGAGGCCGAGGTCGACACCCTCGTCAACCTGTGCGGCCAGATCGCCGGTCGCTCGTTCTGCGCCCTGGGCGATGCGGCAGCGACGCCCTACCCGGCTGCGCTCAAGTACTTCCGCGATGAGTTCATCGCGGCAACCACCACGTCTGCAGATGAGCAGTTCGATCCGGTGGCGTCCTACGTCTTTGCGGGAGCGGTAACCCGATGACCATCACCAACAGCACCGGCTCCGATCTCGCTGCAGTCGAGACCATCACCGTCGTGATCGACGGCGTGGCCGTGGAGGTACCCAAGGGCACCCTGGCGATTCGCGCTGCCGAGCTCATCGGCACCGAGATCCCGCGCTTCTGCGATCACCCGCTTCTCGATCCGGTCGCGGCGTGCCGCGCCTGCCTTATCGAGGTCGAGGGCATGCCCAAGCCGCAGCCGGCGTGTGCCCAGGTCGTCACCGACGGCATGGTCATCCGCACCCAGAACTCCTCCGAGGTCGCCGCCGAAGCACAGGCCGGTGTCATGGAGTTCCTGCTCCTCAATCACCCGCTCGACTGCCCCGTCTGCGACAAGGGCGGCGAGTGCCCCCTGCAGAACCAGGCGATGTCGGTCGGTCGCCCGGAGTCACGCTTCACCGAGGAGAAGCGCACCTTCGAGAAGCCGATCAATGTCAGCGCACAGATCCTTCTCGATCGCGAGCGCTGCGTCTCCTGTGCGCGCTGCACGCGCTTCGCCGACCAGATCGCCGGCGATGCCTTCATCGATCTCCTCGAGCGCGGCGCCAAGCAGCAGGTCGGCACTGCTGACGATCAGCCCTTCGACTCGTACTTCTCGGGCAACACCGTGCAGATCTGCCCGGTGGGCGCGCTCACGAGCGCGGCCTACCGCTTCCGCTCACGCCCGTTCGATCTCGTCTCCGTGCCGACCACCTGCGAGCACTGCGCATCGGGCTGCTCGCTGCGCACCGACTACCGCCGCGGCGTGGTCACCCGTCGCCTGGCGTGGGATGACCCCGAGGTCAATGAGGAGTGGAACTGCGACAAGGGTCGCTTCGCCTTCCAGTACCAGACCGAGGGTCGTATCTCGGCTCCGATGATCCGCGAGAACGGCGAGCTGCGCGTCGCCTCCTGGCCCGAGGCACTGAGTGTGGCGGCCGAGGGCCTGCGTGCTGCCGGCACCGCGGTCGGCGTGCTGGTCGGCGGCCGTGCCACCGTCGAGGATGCGTACGCGTACCAGCGCTTCGCTCGCCTCGCACTCGGTTCCGATCACCTCGACTTCCGCGTGCGCGCAAACTCCGATGAGGAGGCCGCCTTCCTGAAGTCGGCAGTTGCGGGAGCCCCCGTGCGCACCACGTACTCCGATCTCGAGAGCGCACCGGCCGTCCTGCTCGTGGCCTTCGAGCCCGAGGACGAGTCGCCGATCGTGTTCCTGCGCCTGCGCAAGGCCGCTGCCGCGCGCACGTCCGTGCTCAGTGTCTCGGCCACTGCCACACGCGGTCTCGAGAAGATGAGCGGTACCTGGATCCCGGCAGCTCCGGGCGCCGAGGCATCCGTGCTCGGCTCACTCGACTCCGCCGTACTCGACCAGTTGCGCCAGCCGGGTTCGGTCATCCTGGTCGGCGAGCGCATCGCCTCCATTGCCGGAGGCGCATCAGCCGTGCAGGCCCTGGTTGCCTCCACGGGTGCGGCGCTGTCGTGGGTACCGCGTCGCGCAGGCGAGCGTGGCGCACTCGATGCCGGTGCACTGGCAGGCCTGTTGCCGCTGGGTCGTCCGCTCACCGATGCCACCGCACGCACCCAGGTTGCCGCGGCCTGGGGTGTCTCCGCTGACGCTCTGCCGGCACAGGCAGGTCTCTCCGGCGATGCCCTGCTGCAGGCCGCAAAGTCGCGCACGATCCGCGCGATCATCTCCGGCGGTGTCGATCTCGGTGACTTCGCGAACCCGACGCTGGCCCGCGAGGCCTTCGAGAGCACCGGCTTCGTCCTCTCCCTCGAGAACCATCACTCCAGCGTCACCGCAATCGCCGACGTCGTGCTCCCGGTGGCAGTCGTCACCGAGAAGTCGGGCACCTTCATCAATTGGGAGGGTCGCCCCCGCCCGTTCGGCGAGGTGCTGCGCGATGCGCTGATGATGTCCGACGCCGCCGTGCTCGGTCTCATCGCACAGAGTCTCGGCGCGAATGTCGGAGCCTCCGCTGTTCCCGCCCTGCGCAAGCAGATGGCAGCGCTGGGCTCATGGCAGGGCGCGCGTGATGCCGCTCCGTCCGTGGCGGCGGGTGCCGCCACCGGGGGAGTCGTGCTCGCGACCTGGCGCTACCTGCTCGATGCCGGCTCGATGCAAGACGATGAGCCGCACCTGGCAGCCACCGCGCGTCCGGCGGCCGCCGTTGTCTCGGCTGCGACTGCCGCATCGCTCGGCAATCCCGCCGAGGTCACTGTCTCCGGCCCGGCTGGTGCGATCACGCTCCCGCTCGAGGTCGGCAATGTCGTCGACAACGCCGTCGTCCTGCCGATGAACTCGGCCGGCTGCGTCGTCGCCCGCGATCTGGGGGCCGGCTACGGCGACCAGGTCTCACTGCGCGCAGGAGGTGCGGCATGACCAACTCGCAGTTCGGCGTCTTCGGCGTCGACCCGTGGTGGCTGGTGATCCTGAAGGTCGTCGCGATCTTCGTGATCCTCGTGCTGCTCACCTTGTTCACCATCTGGTGGGAGCGTCGCGTCGTCTCGCGCATGCAGAACCGCATCGGCCCGAACCGCGTGGGTCCGCAGGGCCTCCTGCAGTCGTTGATGGACGGCATCAAGCTCGCACTGAAGGAAGAGATCATTCCCAAGACTGCGCATCTCGCGGTCTACTGGATCGCTCCCGTCATCTCGGCGACCATGGCGTTCCTCGCCTTCGCGGTCATCCCGTTCGGCCCGACCGTCTCCATCTTCGGCGTCGAGACGCCGCTGCAGCTCACCGACTTCCCTGTCTCGGTGCTCTACGTGCTGGCCATTGCCTCTATCGGCATCTACGGCATCGTGCTCGCCGGCTGGTCCTCGGGCTCGACCTACCCACTGCTCGGCGGCCTGCGCTCGAGCGCACAGATGATCTCCTACGAGATCGCGATGGGCCTGTCGTTCGTGGCGGTGTTCCTCTACGCCGGCTCGATGTCGACCTCCGAGATCGTCTCCGCGCAGGCGTCGGTCTGGTTCGGCGTGATCCTGCTGCCGTCCTTCCTCATCTACGTGACCGCCATGACCGGCGAGACCAACCGTGCGCCCTTCGACCTCCCCGAGGCCGAGGGCGAGCTCGTCGGCGGCTTCCACACCGAGTACTCCTCCCTGAAGTTCGCGCTGTTCTTCCTTGCCGAGTACATCAACATGGTCACCGTCTCCGCGCTCGCCACCACCTTGTTCCTCGGCGGCTGGATGGCCCCGTGGCCGCTGTCGCTGTGGGAAGGCGCCAACTCCGGCTGGTGGCCGATGCTCTGGTGGCTGCTCAAGGTCCAGATCTTCATCTTCGTCTTCATCTGGCTGCGTGGCACGCTTCCGCGCCTGCGCTACGACCAGTTCATGAAGTTCGGCTGGAAGCTGCTCATCCCGGTCTCGATTGCCTGGATCATCATCGTCGCGGTGGCTCGTGCCCTGCGCAACGACGTCGACTTCAGCAATCAGAGCCTGCTGCTTGTTGGTGCGGCCGTCATCGTCCTTCTGCTGCTCATTTCCTGGGCCTTCCAGGCGAAGTCCGATCGCAGGCAGGCAGAGCTCGACGCGGCTGCGGCAGCCGAGGCCGAGTCAGTCGTCGAGGCAGCGGTGGGCGGATTCCCCGTTCCGCCTATGCCCGGCCAGGAAGTCACCATCACCACCCGCCGTTCAATGGCAGCGAGCTCCACGATCGTTGCCGATCGCGCGGTAACCGAAGCAGTCACGAGTGAGCAGGAGAATCCCGATGGCTGAGCTGCCCCAGGCCGTACGCGGCTTCGGGGTCACCTTCATCACGATGTTCAAGAAGGTGGTCACGGAGCAGTATCCGGAGGATGCGTCCAAGTACCCGCCGAAGCCTCGCTTCCACGGTCGTCACCAGCTCAACCGCTGGGCTGACGGTCTCGAGAAGTGCGTCGGCTGTGAGCTGTGCGCGTGGGCCTGCCCCGCCGACGCGATCTTTGTCGAGGGTGCCGGCAATACCGAGCAGGAGCGCTTCTCCCCTGGCGAGCGCTACGGCCGCGTCTACCAGATCAACTACCTGCGCTGCATCTTCTGCGGCCTGTGCATCGAGGCATGCCCGACCCGCGCGCTCACGATGACCAATGAGTTCGAGCTGGCTGACGACAACCGTGCCGATCTCATCTTCGAGAAGAAGGATCTCCTCGCACCGCTGCTGCCGGGCATGATCGCCCCGCCGCATGCCATGGTCCCTGGCACGACCGAGCAGGACTACTACGCGAACAAGATCAAGGGTGCGACCCCCGAGCAGACGGTGGTGGGCTCATGAACACCGCGGTGAATCAGGGCGAGACCATTGTCTTCTGGGTCTGCGGCTTCTTCGCCGTCCTCGGCGCTCTCGGACTCGTGTTCTCGAAGAAGGCCGTGCACAGCGCTCTCTGGATGGCGCTGACCATGATCAGCCTGGCCGTGCTGTACGTCGCCAACGCCGCTCCCTTCCTCGGAATGGTGCAGATCGTGGTCTACACGGGCGCTGTCATGATGCTGTTCCTCTTCGTGCTCATGGTGGTCGGCGTCGACTCGTCCGACTCGCTCATCGAGACGATCAAGGGCCAGCGCCTGGCCGCGATCCTGCTCGGCCTCGGCCTGGCGATCCTGCTCGTCTGGGGCATCGGCAGCTCGATGACCGACGTTGCCCCGGGCAGCCTCGATGCCGCTAACGAGGCCTACGACGGAAATGTCCAGGGCATCGCGAAGCTAATCTTCACCACGTACCTGATCCCGTTCGAGGTCACCTCGGCGCTCCTGATCACTGCCGCCCTCGGCGCCATGGTCCTCGCACATCGCGAGCGCTGGCTGCCGAAGCTCACGCAGACCGAGATGTCGAAGGCCCGTTTCGCCGGTGCCACGCATCCGGGCAACCTGCCGGCTCCCGGCGTGTACGCCCGCCACAACGCGGTCGACACCCCGGCGCTCCTGCCCGATGGCTCGGTCAGCGACATCTCCATCCCCGGCCCGCTCAAGGCACGTGGCGATGTCCGCCCTGTCGACCACATGGAGATCGACGAGATCGCGAGCCTTGACGAGGGGAACCAGTCATGAACCCGGCCAACTACGTGATTCTCTCCGCGGTGCTGTTCAGCATCGGCGCGATCGGCGTGCTCGTGCGTCGCAATGCGATCGTCGTGTTCATGTGCGTCGAGCTGATGCTCAACGCGGCGAACCTGGCTTTCGTGGCCTTCTCCAAGATCAACGGCAATCTCGACGGCCAGGTGATCGCCTTCTTCGTGATGGTGGTCGCGGCAGCCGAGGTCGTCGTCGGGCTGGCGATCATCGTGCAGATCTTCCGCACGCGACGCTCGGTATCGATCGACGAACCGAATCTTCTCAAGTACTAGCACTGTGACTGACTACGGAATGGACACCATCGTGACGAACGTGGAGGCATGTCGATGAGCCCTCTCGTCCTGAGCGCCCCGGCACTCCAGGAGATCACCCCGGCAACGGGCGTGTTCAGCCTGATCGCCGTGCTCATCGGGTTGCCTCTGCTGGGTGCTGCCGTGCTGCTCCTCGGCGGCCGTCGCACCAACAGGTGGGGTCCGTACCTGGGCGTGCTCACTGTCGCCGGCTCCGCCGTGATCGCCACCATCATGCTGATCAAGCTGATGGAGCTTCCCGCCGAGAGTCGCTCCATCGGCCAGTCGCTGTACTCGTGGGTCTTCGTCGGGGATTTCCAGGTCGACCTGGCATTCCAGCTCGATCAGCTCTCGATGGTCTTCGTCCTGCTGATCACCATCGTCGGCACCCTCATTCACATCTACTCGCTCGGCTACATGTCGCACGACAAGGACAAGCGGAAGTTCTTCGGCTACCTCAACCTGTTCGTCGCGGCAATGCTGATCCTGGTTCTCGCGAACAACTTCCTCCTCCTCTACGTCGGCTGGGAGGGTGTCGGCCTGGCCTCGTACCTGCTCATCGGCTTCTGGCAGGTCAAGCCCACTGCCGCGGCGGCAGCGAAGAAGGCCTTCGTCATCAACCGCGTCGGCGACGTCGGCCTGAGCCTGGCGATCATGCTCATGTTCGTCACCTTCGGCTCGGTCACCTTCTCCGATGTCTTCGGCAGCGCCAGCCAGGCCAGCGAGGGCACCCTCACCGCAATCGGCCTGCTGCTCCTGCTCGCCGCCTGCGGCAAGTCGGCACAGTTCCCGCTCCAGGCCTGGCTGCTCGACGCGATGGAGGGCCCGACTCCGGTCTCGGCACTCATTCACGCGGCCACGATGGTCACCGCAGGCGTCTACCTGATCGCCCGCAGCAACGCGATCTTCGACCTCGCCACGTGGGCGGCTACCGCCGTGGTGATCATCGGCACCATCACCATCTTCATGGGTGCCACGATCGGCTCGGCCAAGGACGACATCAAGAAGTCGCTCGCGGGATCGACGATGAGCCAGATCGGCTACATGGTGCTGGCCGCAGGCCTGGGCCCCATCGGCTACGTCTTCGCCATCTTCCACCTGCTCACCCACGGCGTGTTCAAGGCGGGGCTCTTCCTCGGCGCCGGTTCGGTCATGCACGGCATGAACGACAACGTGAACATGCGCAGGTACGGCGCCCTTCGCGGCGTCATGGTCATCACCTTCGTGACCTTCATGGCCGGCTACCTGGCGATCATCGGCATCCCGCCGTTTGCCGGCTACTGGTCGAAGGACGCCATCGTCCATGCCGCCTTCGAGAAGGGCACTCTGATCGGCGTGCTCACCATCATCGCGGCAGGCATTACCGGCTTCTACATGACTCGCATGGTGGTCATGACCTTCTTCGGCAAGGCCCGCTGGGAGGACGATGCGCATCCGCATGAGTCACCCAAGGTCATGACGATCCCGCTCATCATCCTCGGCCTGGGCTCGACCTTCCTCGGCCTGGCGCTGCTCTTCTGGGGCAATATCGAGACCTGGCTCGAGCCGGTCGTCGGCATCGCCGAGGCCGAGACAGCCATCCCCGAGGCCGCGATTATCGCGATCACGCTGACCACTGTCATCGTCGGCGTCATCATCGGCGTGATGATGTATGGCCGTCGCGCCATCCCGGTCGAGGCTCCGCGCGGCTCGTGGCTCACGCGCGCTGCACGACAGGATCTCTACGGCGATGCCGTCAACGATGCCCTGGTCGTCCGTCCCTCGTACTACCTGGCTCGCGTGCTCAATTGGTTTGATGCTCGCGCCGTTGACGGGTTCGTCAACGGCACAGCCGCCTTCGTCGGCGGGGCCTCGGGTCGCATGCGCAAGTACCAGAGTGGTTTTGCACGTTCCTACGCGTTGTCGATGGTGGGTGGCGCCGTGATCGTCGTCCTCGCCCTGGTGTTGGTGAGGCTGTAATGAGCTCCTTTCCCTGGCTGACCCTCCTCGGAGCGGTGCCTCTCGTCGGAAGCATCGTCGTGGCGCTGCTCCCGAAGGCCAAGGCCGTACTCGCCAAGCAGGTTGCTCTCGCCTTCGCGTTCGTCACCCTTGTCCTCACCGTGGCGATGGCACTGCAGTTCCAGGCCGACTCCACGTCGCAGTTCCAGTTCGTCGAGCAGCAGACCTGGATCCCGGCCTTCGGTATCTCCTACGCGGTCGGAGTCGACGGCATTGGCCTCGTGCTGGTGGCCCTGGCCACCACGCTCGTGCCGATCGTGATCCTGGCCGGCTGGAAGGACGCCGACAACGAGCGCGGCAGCGTCAAGGGCTACTTCGCGCTGATCCTCGTGCTCGAGACCCTGATGATCGGTGTCTTCGCTGCCACCGACGTCTTCCTGTTCTACGTCTTCTTCGAGGCCATGCTGATCCCGGTCTACTTCATGATCGGTCGCTACGGCGGACCGCAGCGTTCCTACGCGGCCGTGAAGTTCCTGCTCTACTCGCTCGTCGGCGGCCTGTTCATGCTGGCCTCGCTCATCGGCCTCTACGTCGTCTCGGCGCAGATCACGGGTCAGGGCACATTCGACTACGCAACCCTGGTGGGCCTCGACATCGATCCGGGCGTGCAGAAGATGCTGTTCCTCGGCTTCTTCTTCGCCTTCGCGATCAAGGCACCCCTGTGGCCCTTCCACACCTGGCTCCCTGATGCGGCCGGTCAGTCCAAGCCCGGCACTGCGGTGCTGCTCATCGGCGTGCTCGACAAGGTCGGCACCTTCGGAATGCTGCGCTACTGCCTGCCGATCTTCCCCGATGCATCGTCGTTCTACGCGCCGATCGTGATCGGAATGGCTCTGATCGGCATCTTCTACGGCGCCTACGTGGCCCTGGGCCAGAACGACATGAAGCGCCTGTTCGCCTACTCATCGATGTCGCACTTCGGCTTCATCGCCCTCGGCATCTTCGTCTTCACGAGCATCGGTCAGTCAGGTTCCGTCGTCTACATGGTCGCTCACGGCCTGTCGACTGCTGCGCTGTTCCTGACGGCCGGCTTCCTGATGCAGCGCAACAAGAACTCCGCGCTGATCTCCGACTACTCAGGCGTGAACAAGGCAGCCCCTGTGCTTGCGGGGTTCTTCCTGATCGCCTCGCTGTCCTCGCTCGCCCTGCCGGGCCTGGTCTCGTTCGTCGGCGAGTTCATGGTGCTGCTGGGCTCATTCCAGCGCTACATGTGGGTGGGCGCACTTGCCACCTTCGGCATCGTGATCACCGCGGCGTACGTGCTGCGGGTCTACCAGAAGACCATGACCGGTCCGCTGTCCGACGGCCTGGCCGGCATGAAGGATCTAGGCGGCCGCGAGGTCACCGCCCTCGTGCCGATCGCCGCGCTGACCATCGTGCTCGGCTTCTTCCCTGCCCCGATCCTCAACGTCATCAACCCTGCGGTCGATCGCGTGATGACCACGATCGGTGCGAGTGATCCTGCTCCGACCGTGCCTAGTGCCTCCGTTGAAGGGAACGGCCAGTGAATCCCATAGCCGTGGCCGACAAGGTCCTGTTCGAGATCCCGGCGATCGACTACAGCGCGATTGCCCCGATCCTGATCCTGCTGGTCGTCGCAGTGGTCTCCGTGCTGGTCGAGGCATTCCTGCCCAAGGGTGCGCGTCGCCCCGTGCAGCTCGTCCTGGTCTTCGGTGCGCTGATCGCTGCCTTCGTCGACGTCGTCACGCTGTCGGGGATGCGCATCATCACGGCCTCGGGGTCGATCTCGATCGACGGTCCGGCCCTGGTAATGCAGGGTGCGATCCTCGTGCTGTCGGCTCTCGGGGCCATGCTCATGGCCGAGCGCCTGGTCGATCCCTCGGGCGACGCCTTCGCCGCTCGTGCGTCGGCACTGCCGGGCTCCGAGGACGAGAAGCAATTCACGGCGCGCGGATACTTCCAGACCGAGGTCTGGCCGCTCTTCCTCTTCTCGGTCGCGGGCATGCTGCTCTTCGTCTCGGCCAACGACCTCCTGCTGATGTTCGTGGCCCTCGAGGTGATGTCACTCCCGCTGTACCTGCTGGTCGGCATGGCACGTCGTCGCCGACTGCTCTCGCAGGAGGCCTCGCTCAAGTACTTCCTGCTCGGTGCATTCTCGTCGGCCTTCTTCCTGTACGGCTCGGCCCTGATCTACGGCTTCGCCGGATCCGTTAACTTCGCCTCCATCGCTGACGCGATCTCGGCGAAGCCCAGTGAGACCGCGCTCCTGCTCATCGGTGTCGCCATGATCCTGGTCGGCCTGCTCTTCAAGATCGCTGCGGTTCCGTTCCATCAGTGGACCCCCGACGCCTACCAGGGTGCGCCCACCGCAATCACCGCGTTCATGTCGACGACGGTGAAGATCGCCGCCTTCGGCGCGCTGCTCCGCGTGCTCTATGTCGCCTTCGGTGGCCTGCGCTGGGACTGGCAGCCCATGCTGTGGATCGTCGCGATCCTCACCATGGTCGTCGGCTCGGTCATCGCCGTCACCCAGAGCGATATCAAGCGCATGCTGGCGTACTCCTCTGTGGCGCAGGCCGGCTTCATCCTGGTCGGCGTCATCGCGACCAGCGCTGCCGGTCTCTCGAGCGTGCTGTTCTACCTCGTGGCCTACGGCTTCACCACGATCGGCGCCTTCGCGGTCATCTCGATCGTGCGCGACTCCTCGGGCGAGGCCACTCACCTGTCGAAGTGGGCCGGCCTGGGCAAGAAGTCACCGGTTACCGCCACGGTGGTCGCGCTCTTCATGCTCTCCTTCGCCGGTATTCCGCTCACGAGCGGATTCATCGGCAAGTTCGGCGTCTTCGCCGCGGCGATCGACTCAGGCGCTACCTGGCTGGTCATCGTGGCCGTCGTGGCTTCGGTGGTCTCAGCGTTCTTCTACGCCCGAGTCATCGTCATCATGTTCTTCTCCGAGCCCAACGAGAGCACCGCATCCGTCGTTGTTCCCTCAGCCTTCACCACCATCGTGATCGCTGCGGGTGCGACTGTCACTCTCGTGCTCGGCATCCTGCCGCAGCCGCTGCTCGACTTGGTCGACAATGCGGGCCTGTTCCTGCGGTAGTACCGTGATTTCATGACCGATTCCGCCAGTAGCTTCTCCACGCCTGACTCTGCCCTTGAGGCAGAGCTCTCGGCGGGGCTGGCGGATATCGAGGCAGGCATTCGGCAGGCGATCCAGAGCGACTACTCGTTCGTCACCGAGGTCTCCCGTCACCTCGTCGAGGCCGGGGGCAAGCGATTCCGCCCGTTGCTCGTGCTGCTCTCGTCGCAGTTCGGCTCAGGCATCGGAACCGATGTCATCAAGGCGGGAGTGGTCGTCGAGCTCACCCACCTGGCCACGCTGTACCACGACGATGTCATGGACGAAGCGATGCTGCGTCGCGGTGCCGCGTCGGCCAATGCGCGCTGGGACAACTCAGTGGCCATCCTCAGCGGCGACTTCCTCTTCGCTCGCGTGTCAGGGATCCTCGCCGACCTCGGCCCCGAGGCCGTGCGCATCCAGGCCGTGACCTTCGAGCGCCTGTGCATCGGCCAGATCAAGGAGACCGTCGGCCCAAAGCCGGGCGAGGATGCCGTGTCGCATCACCTCGAGGTTCTCGCCGACAAGACCGGCTCGTTGATCGCAGCCAGCGGCTGGTACGGCGGCCTGATGTCCGGTGCCTCCGAGTCGACCATTCGCACCCTCACCGCCTTCGGCGAGGCCATCGGCATCGCCTTCCAGCTGGCCGATGATCTTGTCGACATTACGTCCGAGTCGGAGCAGTCGGGCAAGACGCCGGGCACCGATCTGAAGGAGGGCGTTCCCACGCTCGCCGGTCTTATCGCCCTGCAGGGCACTGACCCGGCTGATGCGCGCCTCCGTGAGCTGCTCTCGCGCCCCCTCCCCGATGCAGCGGAGCATGCCGAGGCGCTCGCATTGCTGCGCGCTCACTCGGCTCTGGGCGAGGCCCGTCAGCAGGCGCGTGACTGGGCCGACAGGGCACGTGGCTGCCTGCATGAGCTCCCCGAGAATTCCGCACGTGACGCACTCGAGTTGCTGTGCGACTACGTGGTCGACCGCACCGGCTGACATCGAGCATCCCGCGGTACTCCCCGTGCATGCGGGTATGACCGTCCGCGATGTCGTGAGACGACTCGGCCCCGACAGCTAGTGCTGACGGGGCCGAAACGCGAGGTCGAGCGGGGCTAGCCCACCAGCCAGGTGTCATTGCCGCGCACGAGCGCCTGCAGGTCGCCGGCACCCTTCTTCTCGCGAGCCTCATCGAGCTGCTCGCGCACCAGGCGGTCGTAGGACGGGCGCTTCACGTCGCGGAAGATGCCGATGGGCGTATCGGCGAGGGTGTGCACCTCCGACAGGCGCGAGAGCGCGAAGGCCAGGGCGGGATCCTCGCGGTGCGCGTCGTGCACAAGGAGTGCGCCTTCGCCGACCTCGGTGACATCGGCGATGGCGACCTGGCCGTCGGCAGTGCGCACGACACCCTTGCCGCCGTCCTTGCCGAAACGGATCGGCTCGCCGTGAACGAGCTTGATGAGCAGGTCATCGGCCGTCTCGGCATCCTTGAGCTGCTCCCAGGCGCCATCGTTGAAGATGTTGCAGTTCTGGTAGATCTCGACGAGTGCAGTGCCCTCGTGAGCCGCGGCCGCGGCGAGCACTGAGCTCAGGTGCTTGCGATCGGAGTCGATCGAACGCGCCACGAAGGTTGCCTCGGCGCCGAGTGCCAGTGACACCGGGTTGAAGGAGTAGTCGACTGAGCCCTGCGGGGTCGACTTGGTGATCTTGCCCTGCTCCGAGGTAGGGGAGTACTGGCCCTTGGTCAGGCCGTAGATGCGGTTGTTGAAGAGCAGGATCTTCAGGTTCACGTTGCGGCGCAGTGCGTGGATCAGGTGGTTGCCACCGATCGACAGCGCGTCGCCGTCACCGGTCACGACCCAGACCGACAGGTCGGGGCGCGAGACCGACAGGCCGGTCGCGATGGCCGGGGCGCGGCCATGGATGGAGTGCAGGCCGTAGGTGTTCATGTAGTACGGGAAGCGGCTGGAGCAGCCGATGCCCGAGATGAACACGATGTTCTCCTTGGCGAGACCGAGCTCGGGCATGAAGCCCTGCACGGTCGAGAGGATGGAGTAGTCACCGCAGCCAGGGCACCAGCGCACTTCCTGGTCGGACTTGAAGTCCTTGGCTGACTGAGCGACATCGCTCTTGGGAACCAGGCTCAGGGCGGGGAGGTCGTTGATTGTCATGACTGGTGCTCCTTAAAGGCTCTTGAGAACATCGGTGATGACGCCTGCCAGCTCGTCAGTCTTGAAGGGCAGGCCGCGAACCTGGTTGTAGTTCACGGTGTCGACAAGGTACTCCGCGCGCAGCAGCATGTTGAGCTGTCCGAGGTTCATCTCGGGGACGATCACGCGGTCGTACTTGGCCAGGACCTCGCCGAGGTTCGACGGGAACGGGTTCAGGTGGCGGATGTGCGCCTGGGCGACATCGAGGCCGGCATCGCGCACCAGCTTGCAGGCGCCGCCGATCGGGCCGAAGGTCGAGCCCCAGCCGATGACGAGCACGCGGGCCTTGCCACTGGGATCGTCGACCTCGATCGGCGCGATCGTGCGAGCGATCGCATCGACCTTCGCCTGGCGGATGCGCACCATCTTGTCGTGGTTGTCGGGGTCGTACGAGATGCCGCCGGCTCCGTCAGCCTTCTCGATGCCGCCGATGCGATGCTCGAGACCCTTGGTGCCGGGTACCGCCCACGGTCGGGCGAGAGTCTCGGGGTCACGCAGGTACGGCCAGAAGTCCTTGGTGCCATCGGGCAGCTCGTGATTGGGCTCGGTGGTGAAGTTCGGCTCGATCTTCGGCAATGCGGACGTGTCGGGCACCAGCCACGGCTCCGAGCCATTGGCCAGGTAGCCGTCGGAGAGCAGGAACACCGGCGTGCGGTACTCGATCGCAATGCGAGCTGCCTCGATAGCCGCGAAGAAGCAGTCACTCGGCGACTGCGGTGCCACGATCGGAACGGGGGCCTCGCCGTTGCGGCCGAACATCGCCTGCAGCAGATCAGCCTGCTCGGTCTTGGTGGGCAGGCCGGTCGAGGGGCCGCCGCGCTGGACGTCGACGATCACCAATGGCAGCTCGAGCATCACGCCCAGGCCGATCGCCTCCGACTTCAGTGCGATGCCGGGGCCCGAGGTGGTGGTGATGCCGAGTGCGCCGCCGTACGAGGCGCCGATGGCGGAGGTGACTCCCGCGATCTCGTCCTCCGCCTGGAAGGTCGTGATGCCGAAGTTCTTGTACTTGCTCAGCTCATGGAGGATGTCGGAGGCCGGGGTGATCGGGTACGTGCCGAGGAAGATCGGCAGGTCACTGAGCTGGCCGGCAGCGATCAGGCCGAGCGAGAGCGCCAGATTTCCGTGGATGTTGCGGTACTCACCGGTCGGCATCGGAGCGGGCTTGACCTCGTACTGGACCGAGAAGGCCTCAGTGGTCTCGCCGAATGACCAGCCGGCCTCGTAGGCGGCGATGTTGGCCTTCAGGATCTCCGGCTTCTTGCCGAACTTCGAGGTCAGGAAGTCGATGGTGCCCTGGCTCGGACGGTCATAGAGCCAGCAGAGCATTCCGAGGGCGAACATGTTCTTCGCGCGCTCGGCTTCCTTCTTCGTCAGCGCGAAGTCCTTGAGGGCCTCCACGGTCATCGAGGTGAGCGCGATCGGGATCACGTTGTACCCCTCGAGCGAGCCGTCCTCGATCGGGTTGGCGGTGTAGCCGACTTTCTCGTAGGCACGCTTGCCGAACTCATCGGTGTTGACGATCAGGGTGCCGCCCGGACGGAGCAGCTTGAGATTGGCCTTGAGCGCGGCCGGGTTCATCGCGACGAGCACGTCGGGGGCATCGCCCGGGGTCGAGATCGCGTGATCAGCGAAGTGCAGCTGGAAGGCCGAGACGCCCGGGATGGTTCCGGCAGGTGCGCGGATCTCGGCGGGGAAGTCGGGCAGGGTCTTGAGGTCGTTGCCCAGGCCCGCGGTCTCGGTGGTGAACCGGTCTCCGGTGAGCTGCATACCGTCGCCGGAGTCACCGGCGAATCGGATGACGACCTTGCTGAGTTGAACGACCTGCTTGGCCACGGGCCCACCTTCGCTGACGCAAAATGAATGAATGTAAATCCAGGGGTGTCGAGCGCGTTTCTACTTTGTTGAATCCAAGTGGAGTAAGCCCTCCACTGCAACCATAATTCTGCCGATAAGAGGTGATATGCGCCTCATGGGGGCCGTTCGACGCGCCCGGGGCTCCACTAGCCTCATGGCATGACCTCCGCCAGGCACTACAGCGTCCCGGGAGTCCCCGGCCTGGCCGTGGGGGTACTCGACATCGGGCTGGCCTGCTGCTCGCTGGAGATCGGGGCTGCCGTCACCTCGGGGCTCCTGATTCCCGCCGAGTCGGCTTCGGGCGATACCTGTGTCCTGCTGGTCTCCGGCACGGTCACCGACGCCATGGCCCCGGCCGTGCAGGCAGCCTGGAATGCCCTTCCCGAGCCGAGGCGCGCTGTCTCCTTCGGCGCCTGCGCCAATACCGGCGGGCCCTACTGGGATGCCCCGACCGTGCTCAAGGGCATCGACCAGGTCATCCCGATCGAGGTATACGTGCCCGGCTGCCCACCTCGTCCCGAGGCCCTCATCGCCGGGCTCGCCGAACTGGTCGCCCGATGAGGCAGGTACCGGTGACCGACTGGGTCGCGGAGCTCGCTGACTGCCGGGCCGACGGCTACGACTCCCTCGACATGATCGCGGGGGTCGATCGAGTGGAGTCGATCGAAGTGATCGCCTCGGTCATCCGAAGCTCGGACGCCGGCTGCATGCTGCTCTCGACCCGACTCGGTGCGGATCGCACGATCGCGACCATCGCGCCCCTGTATGCCGGGGCCGGGTGGTACGAGCGCGAGCTCGCAGAGATGTTCGGGGTGCGGATCTCCGACGCCGCCGACGAGCGGCCACTTCTGCGTCGCACGGCTGAGGGAGCCCCGATGCTCCTGAAGGGCACGGTGCTCGGCGCTCGCGTCCTGACCCCGTGGCCAGGCGATGCTGATTCGGGTGACGATGCGAAGGCGAACCGGCGCCGGCAGCGCGCAGTCGGTGTCGCCGAGGGCTGGCTCGTCGATGACGGTGATTTAGATGCATGATCGCGCCGTACCCCCGAATGCGCATTCCCTGATCGGCCTGAATCCGAGCGCGTGCACGTCATGCATGATCTGCGTGCGCGAATGCCCGGTCTGGTGCATTGATCTGTCGAGTCACACGCAGGAAGTGAGCGAGGAAGGCGCGCGACGCCCGAAAGTCGTTCACGTGCTTGATGAATTCACCATCGACTTCGGTGCGTGCATGTACTGCGGCATCTGTGTCGATGTCTGCCCGTTCGACGCACTCGCATGGTCGAATGGCATCGATCAGCAGGCGCACTCAGCGGGAGGGCTGGTGCACGGCATAGACCAACTGGTGAAGTGGTTCCCCGCTAGCGGTAGTTGACGAACTGGGTGGCGAAGTCGAGATCGGCTTCCTTCACCAGGCGCTGCACTTCCTGCAGGTCATCGCGGCTCTTGCTCGTCACGCGGAGTTCATCGCCCATCACCTGGGTCTTGACGCTCTTGGGGCCCTCATCGCGAATGAGCTTGCCGATCTTCTTGGCCTGCTCCTGGCTGATGCCATCCTTGAAGGTGCCGGAGATCTTGTACTCCTTGCCCGAGGAGCGGGGATCCTGCGCCTCGAAGCACTTCAGCGACAGGCCGCGCTTGATCAGCTTCTCGCGGAAGACGTCGAGTGCCGCCTTGGCGCGCTCCTCCGTGCCCGAGGTGATCTCGACGCCCATGTCACCCTTCCACTCGATGGTGGTGTCGGTGTTCTTGAAGTCGAAGCGCTGCGCGAGTTCCTTCGCGGTCTGGTTCAGGGCGTTATCGGCCTCCTGATGGTCGACCTTGGAAACGATGTCGAAGCTGCTGTCGGCCACTGATCCTCCTGAGTGCGGGTGAAACTGCTGGGCCACATTCTGTCGTACTCGAGAGCCTGTATTGTTCTCTCGCAGCCCCTCGCGGGCTGTAAGGCGGGTTGCCCGAGCGGCCAATGGGAGCGGACTGTAAATCCGTCGGTTTTACCTTCGATGGTTCGAATCCATCACCCGCCACGCGAAGGACCGGTTGCCTCACGGCAGCCGGTCCTCGTTGTTTTCCCGGGTTCCTCTCTCGGGTTCCCGGGAGCTCCGCCTCTCGGGGACAGTTCCTTAAGCCCCTCGAGTCGGACTCCCGAGAACCCGAGAACCACATCAGTCGAAGGGGTAGGTCACTCCGGTGAGCTGCTCGCTGACCGTCCAGAGGGCGGCGGCGTCGGCGGCGTCGGCGGCGCGGGCGCTGCGGCCCACCAGCTGCGGGTAGCCACGAAGTTCCATGAAGCCATTGGGGCCGACGAAGGAGTCGCCGGGCAGTCCCGGGGCAGTAGCCGCAAACAGGGTCGGCAGGGCGCCCATCGACGCACTCTGGGCCATGACGTCGTTCATCCGATCGGTCACGGTGGCCTGGAAGGACTGGCCCTTCATCTTGGCGCTGGCCGACTGGAGGTTGGTGTTCGAGTAGCCGGGGTGGGCGGCCATGGCCTTGACTGAGAGGTGAGCCCGGTCGAGTCGGCGCTGGAGCTCGGCGGTGAAGAGCAGGTTGGCCAGCTTGCTCTGGCCGTACGCCCCCCATGCCCGGTAGCGCTTCTCGCCCATCAGGTCATCGAGGTTGAGACGCCCCATGCGGTGGGCGAACGACGAGACGGTGACGACGCGGGAGCGGTGACGGGCCACGAGGGCCGGCAGGAGCAGGCCGGTCAGGGCGAAGTGCCCCAGGTGATTCGTGCCGATCTGCATCTCGAATCCATCGGCGGTGAGGCGGTGGGGGAGAGCCATGACGCCGGCGTTGTTGATGAGGAGGTCGAGGCCATCGGGGTGGTCCGCGGACCACCGGGAGGCGAACTCCCGGATCGAGGCAAGGCTGGCCAGGTCGAGCGCAGTGACCTCGATGACGGCATCGGGGTGCGCGCGGCGCATCAGGGTCGCGGCACTGTCGCCCTTGGCGGTATCGCGCACGGCCATCGTGACATGGGCCCCGCAGCCGGCCAGGGCCAGGGCTGTCTCATATCCGAGGCCGGAATTGGCACCGGTCACCACCGCCACGCGGCCGGTCAGGTCAGGCAGGTCGGCAGTTGTCCACGGCATGTCTCCAGTGTCCAGGGCGGGCAACCACGGGGCAACCAGGGGGCTGCCGGACCCGATTTCGCCATGAGGGGATCCCCCCTGTACGCTTGCCAGGCTTCACGCCCCTTTAGCTCAGTCGGCAGAGCGTCTCCATGGTAAGGAGAAGGTCTACGGTTCGATTCCGTAAAGGGGCTCGGCTGATGAGGAGTCGGTAGGCCTCATCGCACGGCGGGGTAGCTCAGTTGGCAGAGCAAGCGGCTCATAATCGCTGTGTCGCCGGTTCAAATCCGGCCTCCGCTACCACCTTGGAAGCTCCCGCCTCCAAGACCAGCACCACCCGAACGCACGTCCAGACGAAAGAGGAAGTCCAATGGCCAAGGCCAGCGACATTCGCCCCAAGATCACCATGGCCTGTGAGGACTGCAAGCACCGGAACTACATCACCAAGAAGAACCGGCGCAATGACCCCGATCGTCTCGAGGCCAAGAAGTACTGCCCGAACTGCAACAAGCACACGGCTCACAAAGAGACCCGCTAGTCCGAGAGCCCTCGGGCCTCACGAGTCCTCATGGCACTCAATCAGGAGTTCGTCGGTCGCAGCTTCCCGCCCAGCCCGGTCTACCAGGTCGGGCGGGAGAAGATCCGCGAGTTCGCCACTGCGATCGGTGACTCCAACCCCGTCTTCCACGACCCGGCCGCAGCGGCCGCACTCGGCTACGCCGACATCATCGCTCCGCCCACCTTCGCGATCATCGTCTCGCTGAAGGCAGTGATCGGCGTCGCCCATGACCCCGACCTGGGCCTCGACTACGCGCGCGTGGTGCACGGCGATCAGCGCTTCGTGTACACCCGGCCGATCTGCGCCGGCGACGAGCTCGTTTCCCCCGCCACCATCGAGAATGCCCGCACCTTGGGCTGTCCCGACCTTCTCAGTGCACGAGCCTA
>JBJSWO010000218.1:0-6202 GCA_046085905.1 Actinomycetes bacterium
GAGAAGGCCGGCATCTTCAAGAAGGGCGTGCCCGCGGTGGTGTTCGATCCGCCGAGCGAGGTCGACAAGGCCTTCCGCGAGTTCATCGACCTCGGCCTCGTTGCCGAGCACCCCTATGCAATCTACGGCGCCCAGGCCACCGGCTGCTCGCCCGTCTCGCAGGCCTTCAACTCCGGCCAGGACGTCATTCGCCCGGTCAAGCCCGACACGATCGCGAAGTCGCTCGCGATCGGCAACCCGGCAGATGGCCCGTACGCGCTCGACGTCGTGCGCCGTACGAACGGTGCCATCGCCGATGTCACCGATGAGGAGGTCGTGGAGGGGATCAAGCTGCTCGCGCGCACCGAGGGCATCTTCGCCGAGACCGCCGGCGGTGTCGTGGTCGCGACGTACCGCAAGCTGCTGCGCGAGGGTCGCATCGATCCCTCCGCTGAGACCGTACTTCTCAACACCGGCGATGGTCTCAAGACCCTCGACGCTGTCGAGGCCACCTCCAAGCCCACCATGGTCATCAGCCCGTCGTATGACGAGTTCGAGGCCCAGTATTCGAAGGTCGTGTCATGAGCGCATCAGTCAGAATCCCCACCATCCTTCGCACCTACACCGGTGGCGCGGCCGAGGTCACTGCAGAAGGGACCACCCTTCAGGATGTCCTGAACAGCCTCGATGCGCAGTACACGGGTATCGCCGCGCGTGTTCTCGACGACAATGGCGCACTCCGTCGCTTCGTCAACGTGTACGTCAATGACGATGACGTGCGCTTCCTCGACGGACTGGCCACGCCGATCGCCGATGGCGCGAATATCTCGATCATTCCCGCAGTCGCCGGCGGCTGAGCGATGGCTCGATCAGACGTACTCGTCAGCACTGCGTGGGTTGCCGAGCATCTCGATGATCCGAATGTCGTCCTGATCGAGGCCGACGAGGACATCAGCATGTACTTCGAGGGTCACATCCAGGGCGCAGTGAGCCTGGACTGGCGTCGCGATCTGCAGGATCCCGTACGCCGCGACGTGATCAGCCCGGTGCAGTTCGCCGAGCTCATGTCGACCCTCGGCGTGAAGCCCGAGTCGACAGTCGTGCTCTACGCCGCGAACAACAACTGGTTCGCCGCCTACTCACTCTGGTACTTCACGATGTACGGGCACCGCGATGTGAAGCTGCTCGACGGCGGCCGCAAGAAGTGGGAACTCGACGGACGCGAGCTCGTGAAGGACGCTCCCGTGCGCGAGCGCACCGATTACCCCGTGCCGACCGAGGATTCCAGCCACCGCGCCCGACGCGACGAGATCATCGCCGGCCTCGGCAGCCTGCAGCTCATCGACGTTCGATCACCCGATGAGTACTCGGGTGCCATGCTCGCGCCCTCGCACCTGCCGCAGGAGCAGTCCTACCGCCCGGGCCACATTCCCACGGCGATCAATGTCCCGTGGAATCTTGCGGCGAACAATGACGGCACCTTCAAGGACAACGATGAGCTCGAGCGCATCTACGCCGAGGCGGGCATCACCCCTGATCGGGTGACAGTGGCGTACTGCCGAATCGGTGAGCGGTCTGCGTACACCTGGTTCGTGCTGCACGAGCTGCTGGGCTGGGCCGACGTGCGCAATTACGACGGTTCCTGGACGGAATACGGCTCGCTGGTGGGCGTTCCGGTGGCCATCGGCGAGGAGCCGGGATCAGCCGAGGGCAGTTGACGAGGCCCATGAACACAGCCGAGGGCAGTCGCTGATCCGCTGATGCGGGGTCAGGAGTGGGCCGATAAAGTCGGGCACCTCACCCCCCGACATTTGGAGCACACATGACCATCGCAGTTGGCGACCGCATCCCCGAGGTTGACGTCCGAGTCCTGCGCGAGGGCGCACAGGCTGTCATCCCCAGCACCGAGGTTCTCGGCACCGGCCGTGTCGTCCTCTTCGCCGTGCCGGGTGCCTTCACCCCGGGCTGCTCGAAGCAGCACCTCCCCAGCTATGTCGCCCAGGCTGCCGAGCTGTCCGCCAATGGCGTCGACTCGATCGTCTGCATCGGAGTCAACGATGCCTTCGTGATGGATGCCTGGGGCACCGTGCAGGGCGTCGGCGACTCGATCACCATGGTCGCTGATCCCGCAGCCGACTTCGCCAAGGCCATCGGCATGGACGTCGATGCCAGCGGCGCCGGCCTGGGCATCCGCTCGCAGCGCTACGCCATGGTCATCGAGGATGGCGTCGTCACCGCCTTCATGCCCGAGGAGGGCGGCTTCAAGGTCGAGGCCAGCACCGCCGAGTGCGTGCTGAACGCCATCAAGGCCTAGTCGCTACGACCTCTTGCGCCGAATCACGGCGAAGATCACGACCAGCAGGAGTCCGATAGCGACTCCGATGACGAGCCCGAGCCACGGGTTACCGCCCGTGGACTCGGGCTCTGTCGTCTCCGCGATCGGGACAGCCGAGCCGACGGGCTCCGAGATCGGGACGGCCGAGCCCTGCGAGGTACTCGGCTCGGCTACCGGGCTGCTCGAGGCAGCCGGGGAACCCGTGTAGCGAAACGAGATGGCGCCGGTCACCGGATGACCGTCAGCCGAGACCACGCGAAAGGCGACCTGGTACTCGCCCGCAGGGAGGTCGGCCGGCCACGGCAGTTCGACCGTGTTGCCGCTGGGTTGCACCTTCGAGTTGACGATGCTGGTGCCGTCGGCCGAGTTGAGCGAGATGGAGTCGGCGTCCTCGAGGAGTGTCTCGTTGAAGGTAAGGGTGATCGCGGCCGGTGCCTCGGTGATGACGGAGCCATCAGCCGGAGTCGATGACTCGAGTCCGGAGTGCGCATATGCGGTGGTGGCAGCGCCGGACCAGAGTGCAGTGGCGATCGCCAGCACGGCCAGGCTTCGTGCAAGGACTCGATGGCGGATCAGCGGGATCATGGGTGCTCCAATGCGAGGGGTGGTCATGGGGTAAGTGTCGCAGTGCCGGTGGTGACCACGAGGGCACCGCTCGCACTGGCCAGGGTGGCGCGCATCGTCCAGGTACCGGCGAAGGGCAGGACTCCGGTCGCGATCGACGCCTTGCCGCGCGGGCGCACGGGCCAGGTGAGAGCCCCCCCCGAGGCTCGGTGACGTCCAGACCACCTCGCCCGAAGTAGCCCGACGACCGAACGATGCGGTCAGACGACTCGGATGGGAGCCGCTCAGGGTCGTGCGCACGCTCGGGAGTGTCGTGATCACCTGGGCTGATCCCGGAGCCGGCGGCCTGCCGATGACGAAGGAAAGGGCGCCCTCGACGTGATGCCCGTCATCGGAGGTGACCGAGAACGTCGCCGTCGTGATGCCCGACCGAAGCGGGGATGCCGGAATGAGAGTCACTGTCGCGCCGTTCACCTGAGCTCCGGACGGGATGCTCGCGCCCGAGGAGTCCAGGATTTCCGCGGCGTCGATCGTCACCGGCTCGTTGAACGTGATGCGGATCGATGACGGTGCCGTCGCAACGGTGCTGCCGTTCGAAGGCGAACTGCGCACGAGATCCGCATGGGCGTGCGCGGGTGCTGGGCTCACCAGCATGATCAGTGAGCCCAGCACTGCAGCCATGATGGCCTTGCGCATCAATGTCCGGCGGTGGTCGCCGCGGCCGGTGCGATGACCGTGACCGAGGGAGCCGGGTTCGCCAGTGAAGCGGTCCCGCCCGCAGCCGGGATCTCGATCCAGTTGTCGGCACCGGCCTTGGAGGTGCCGACGAGTCGGCCTGCGACCCTGGCGTAGACGTCCGACTCCGCCGGGACCTTGGCAGATGTCGTGGAGACGCTGAACCGGCCATCCGAGCCGATGGTCACGTCATGCACGGTGAGCGGGGTGTCGCCGACGAAGAGCGCAGCCTTCTCTCCTGCGAATGACGGGAGGAAGCCGGTGATCGTCGCCTTGGCTCCATTGCGGGAAACCTTCAGCTCGGCATTGCAGGTCTGCACGGCCTTGAAGTAGTACTTCTGCGGTGCGGTACCGATCGCGGCCTTCGGCCAGGTCACGCGCAAGCCGAATTCGTCGAACTGATCATCGGGAAGGCTCCCGCCCGACCAGGTGATCGTCCGGCCGTCGTTGCTCGTGCTGAGCTTCCAGCCCGCCTTCTGCTGGGCCTTGGCGCCCGTGACGCCGTCGGGAACCTCGACGCTCAGCGCATTGGTGGCGTCGCCATCGCAGCCGTGACCGGGACGGAACATCAGAGTGCTGCTGCTGCCCGCGGTGGGAGTCGAGCCGCGAAGCTCGATACCCATGTGGGCACTGGCCGAGGACGCACCGATGACGGCGATCACGGAGGTGGTGGCAAGCGTGCCAACGGCGAGCAGTGCCCGGGCACGGGAAGTGCGAACGTTCATTGAAATTCTCCTTGAATGTCTGAATGTGAAGGCGTGCTGAGCACGCGAGAAAGCGTCGCGAGCGCACGGCGCTGCGACGGGTGACATCAGGAGGAGGGAGGCCCTCGACGGGCGATGGCATGGGCGAGGGCCGTGGACTCCGAGAGAGTCGGCTCGATGAAGACGGGTGCAGAGGTGATGGACAGCGGTGCCGGAGTCCAGCCGAGCTCGAGGGCCAGGTCGTGCCAGAAGTCGATCCAGCGATGGATCAGCGCGTCACCGTGCGTGATCACGGCAGCGACGACGAGGGCGGCGATGAGGTGACCCAGGAGCATCGAGGTGTCAGGCAGGAGGGAGCCCTGATGCCCATGCCCGGCGGCGATGGTGAGCAGGAGGTGAAAGAGCACCTGGAGGGCCAGCACGAAGCCGAGGACCCAGGCTCCGGAGCGACGCTTGTGGGCCACGAGAGTGCCTAGGGCGAGGGCCAGGGGCAAGAGAAGGATCAGCAGGCCCGGTTCGGGGAGTGCGCCGTGGCCGCCCGAGTGCCCCAGCGCCGTGATCAGGACAGCGGCGACACCGAGGGCAGCCCCGCGCATCAGGCGCGTGCTGCCGGTGAAGCGGATCGTTCGGACCACGATACGACCTTACTCAGCAGCCGCGTTCCCGGTGCTGAGCCAACGCAGGCGAACCTCGTCGGTGACGTCAGGGGCCAGGGCGCGCTGCTCCGACGTGCTCAGGTGAGCGAAGCCGCGAATCTCGCCGTAGCACCCCGGGGCACCGCAGCCGCACGTGAAGACGTGTCCGTCGCATTCCCAGTCGAAGAGCAGGTAGTTGCACGTGATCTGCTCGCCGGCGGCGATAGCCCGCGTGGCTACCTCCTCGTAGGCATGCGGATCGTCGACGACGTAGCGGGGAAGTGAGTTCCCCCGGCAGTCATGATTCATGAAACAGCCGGGTACGTCGAAGATGCGATGTCCGTCGAACCTCACTGAGTGCAGGTTCGTGATCGTGACCTCGCGCATGCCGCTCGGGCCCTGGACCTGTGTGACGAAATCGTGAGGGGCGTCCTCCACGGTGAACCAGCCGCATCGGTAGATCACCTCGCCCGCGGCGAAGTCCCGGTTGGCGAACAGGCCGAGTCCGTACGGGGTATCGCGCAGGTCGATGCCGTCGGGGCAGGCAAAGATCGCGTCGGCCAGCAGGGCCGTCAGTGCAGGTACGGAGTGCACGGGTGCGGGACTCTGGTCAGTGAACACGCAAATCGCTCTCTCGCGGAGGTGAGGCAGTACCGTAGCGCTCGACAACGGGGTGGCGCTGGTTTGGGGGAAAAGTGAAGACTCACCATCGGGTCCGGGCCGCGGTGCTCTCCGTCCTCATGCTGTCGGCTCTCGCCTTCGTGATCTCGCTGCCCTTGATCGCGGTGCATTCGACAGCAGTGGCATCCGTGCGTGCCGAGGATGAACCCGTCGAGCCCCCGGCTGTCGATGCCCCGCCGCCGGCGGAGGAGCCTGCCGACGCGCCCCCAGTAGAGGAGCCGATCGACCCGGCCAGCGAGGAACCCACTGCTGACGAGCCTGCGGATACGGCAAGTGAAGCTCCAGCGGATGACACCGCCGACGAGCCGGCGGATGACGCCGCGGATGAGCCCGTCGATGACGCGGGTGACGACGCCGCGGATGACCCGGCGGATGAGCCTGTCGATGACACCGCGGATGAGCCTGTCGATGACGCGGGTGACGACGCGGCGGATGAGGCTGTCGACGAAGCCTCGGACGAAGTGATTGACGAGGTGAGCGAGGAGGGTGTGGAGGAGACTGAGACGCTGACGGGAACCGCAACCGTCTACCTGGAGTTCGGTGGCGCGGTCGGCGAAGCGGCCTCGGGT
>JBJSWO010000219.1:0-4564 GCA_046085905.1 Actinomycetes bacterium
AAGCCCGCCTTGGCAGTGCCGCGATTCGTGGCCAGACCTTGATCTGCGCGAGTCATCCCAATGCGACCGAAGATGATGGCCAGCAGGGAAGAAATTAACGGAATGGGAACAGCCGCTTTAGTGCTGGGAATTCTGGGCTTCTTCTGCTTCCCGTTAATTTCTTCCCTGCTGGCCATCATCTTCGGTCGCATTGGGATGACTCGCGCAGATCAAGGTCTGGCCACGAATCGCGGCACTGCCAAGGCGGGCTTCATTCTCGGAATCATCGGAATCGTGCTCGGTGGACTTGGCTTGATCATCTGGGTGGCGGCTCTATCCAGTACATCCACGTACTGACCACACTTGGCCTAGCAGGTTCCCTGAGTGCCGATGCGTGAGATTCGTGACGCTGTCACTTAGGCGCTGAGTGACCGACATGTTTCAGGCGCTGAGGACCTCCTCCCTCAGCGCCTGAAACATGGGTCGAGCGTTCCGTCTCGATCACCAGGCATTGGCGTATTGGATGTGGTGCAAGGTCCTGCCGGCGATCACAGGAAATTCCTTGAGCACCCTCTTGAATGAGACTGCTCATGTGAGACCCGTCTGGCCAACTCAGGACCTGAGCTAGTTCTTTCGCACTCATGCTCCTCGGTCTCAGTGGCCAAGCGGCAGGCGCAAGGTCCTGTGATTCTTGGGTTTGGATGAGATCGACGTGTTGCTAACCTCGCCCTGTAAGGGGAGTCGGTCAGTTCTACTTGGCTGATCAACGGACCGTCCACGTCTGGATTTCAAAGAGGAGCTCACATGAAGACCTGGATCGATCAGGGCTTTGTTGCCTTCGACACTGAGACCACCGGCGTGAATACGGCTGAGGATCGCATCGTCACCGCGGCTGCTGTCGTGTTCCGCGATGGAGAGCCGCAGGAGACTCGCGCGTGGCTGATCAAGGTCGACGTCGACATCCCCGAACGTGCGAGCGAGGTTCACGGAATCACCAACGAGATCAGTCAAAGCCAGGGCCAGGATCAAGCGGAGGCGCTCGCCGAGATCGGTGACTTTCTCGACAGCGTCGGCCTGCCTATCGTGTGCTTCAACACCGGTTTTGACATCCCGATCCTGAACTCGAATCTGCAACGGCACGGTCTTGGTGAGCTCAAGACCTCAGTGATCATCTGTCCGTATGTGATTGATCGGCAGCTCGACAAGTATGTGAAGGGCAAGAATCAGCGACGCCTCAAGCCCACAGCCGAGCGCTACGGGCTCGAACTCAGCGAAGACGACTGGCATGGCGCCGAGGCTGACTCACTCGTGACAGGCCGAATCCTCATCGCACAGGGTAAGAAGTTCCCTGCGATCACCGAGGTGTCCGCGCAGGAGCTCGCCGACAAGGTTGCCGAGTGGCGGAAGCAGCAGGATGCCGAGTTCAAGGAGTGGCTCGCTCGTCAGCCAGCCCGGCAGTAGCCGTCAGATGCGGCATCGCACCGGGACAGCAACCAGATCCGGATTCCGTGCCTCAAGCCTGCTGAGCCAGCAGTCCCTGACAGATGCCGGGAGTTCAGGCGCATACTGGAGGCAGGCTGCAAGCCCTCAGGAGGTGCCATGACCGAGCAGCAAGTGTACGAGATCATCGCGAGGTATCCGAACGCAGAATTGCGGAAGTACTCGCGATGCACGCTCGCGGAAGTCACCCTGACAGGATCCGCCGAACGCGTGGGCAATCGTGCCTTCGGCCCGCTCGTGCGCTACATCTCAGCACAGCAGTTGGCCATGACGGCACCTGTCCTGCAGGCCGAGGCGCAAGCGCAGAGCCAGTGGACCGTGAGTTTCGTCTTGCCCGGTAGCAAGGCATCCAGCGAATACCCGCTGCCTGGTGACGCGAACGTGACGTTGCGTGAGCTTCCCGAGCATCTGGCGATGGCCATGACCTGGTCGGGTCGCTGGACATACTCCAGCGTGGAGAAGCACACCGAGGCTCTTCGCCTAGAAATCAAGAATGCCGGCTTGCTTGAGAGTGGCACGCCCGTCTGGGCGAGGTACGACCCTCCGTGGAAGCCCTGGTTTCTGCGTCGCAATGAAGTGCTCATCCCCGTGCAATCGATGTGATACTTCGTTCATGAATTCCGAGATGAGCATTGACTCCATTCGTTCGATCAGGTCACGGCAGTCCGTGCTGAGCGCGTTCTCGCGCAACTCGTGCCTGTCCATCGGCTCGTACGGATCGTTCATGTCGATCGGCTCCATCGGCTCGGCATTCTCGATCGGCTCCATCGGAAGTTTCGCCTCTGTCGTCAGCGTGCTCTCCGGCGCATCGAAGTTCGCTGTCATGTCGTGGAGAAACGGTCGAGCCTGAATCCTGCCGAAAGCGCGTCAGGTCGAGTCGTCACAGCCGAGGGAGAACAATGAGCGACATCCCTATCTGCCCGCGGTGCCGTCACTACATTCCCAGCGACGTGGAACCCGGCGTCGGGCCCGGAGTGCCGTCCATGTCAGTTCCTCCGAACGCAGAGCAGGTTTGGATCTGCGTTCCGTGCGGCTGGCACGAGGCTTGGCAGCAGGCTCTCGGGGAACTCGGCACGCCGGAGTCATGGCCGCTTGACGTGCCTGAACGCTTCTACAAGGGCCTTGGCTCCTGCTGATCCATGTGGCAGGTCATGCGCGCCTCAGCGGGGGAAAGGTGACGATGACACCGGTAGTCGGGTCGCCGTACGAAGTCAGTGCTTGAGGTGATGTCGCGAAAACCCAGGCGACATAGGCGCAGAAGATCGCATCGATTTCGTCCTCGATGAGGTTGAGATCTGATTGCCGCTGCGCTGAGGCAGCGATGACCCTGAGCTCGAGCCAACGCGAGTTTCGAGTGAGCGCCAGCGGTGTTTCGCAATGGCGCTCCATGAGACGCATGAGCACATCGAACTGCCCCTTGCGCATCGGAAGAGTACGACCTGACTTCGCCTTGTACTCGAGGATTCGACTCAGCCCGAATAGCCCGACCATCGAGCTGTGCGGGTAGACCTCGAGTGCGACGGGACGCGCCGGGCTTGCCTCACCTGCGGGAATGGTGGCCCACCCGTGCTGCTCGACCAGGCGCATCGCACGCGGCTGCGGCCGCATGCTCGGCCGGCACAGATTGGTGGGATGCGTGCCGGCATGAAATCGGCGGAAGTCGCGTGAGAGCTCGCGTTCGCACTCGCGCATTCCTGTGGCGTTGGTGACGATGATCGGAGCATCGATGGCTATGGCGGCGAGGGAGCTTCCCGCGAGGAATTCCGCGATGTCGTCATCAGTGAGAACCGAGCCGGATCTGAGAAGGGAACCTTGCTGATCAGTGACGGCGATGCCGGTGCGAGCCCGGGCACCCCAGGCGAGGTCGATCCCGGCCACCTGCATGCGGTTCAATCTACGCGCATTTCAACAGGAATCCGCGTCCTGCGGAACACATCCTTCAGGCAACGGATATCCTGTGACTCTCAAGGGCGTCGAGGGGGAAATTCGTGAGCGAGCGCAAGCGCAACAACGGCGGCTTCATCGGCGGCATGAAGAAGACAGAGCACGGCATTGAGTCATTGCTCTTCAACGGCCGCTGGCTGCTCATTCCGTTCTACGTGGGCCTGCTCATCGGCCTCGTGGTGCTCGTTCTGAAGTTCGTCCAGGAATTCATCCACCTCATGTCGATTGCGGCCGACTCCTCCCTGAAGCAGACCACGATCAGCCTGCTTGAACTCCTCGACATCGTGCTCCTGGCCAACCTGATCCTGATCGTGATCTTCAGCGGTTACGAGAACTTCGTCTCGAAGATCGCCGTGGCCGAGGATTCCGAGGACCGACCCTCGTGGATGGGCAAGGTCGACTTCTCAGGTCTCAAGATCAAGTTGATCGGCTCACTCGTCGCGATCTCGGTCATCCAGCTGCTCGCGGTCTTCCTCGAGCCGGAGAGCATGGATACCGATCAGGTCTTCTGGATGATCATGATCCACCTGACTTTCGTGGTCTCGGGCGTTCTCTTCGCCGTGATGGATTACATCGCCGACAAGCGGGCCACCATCGACATTGCCGCGGAGAAGGCAGAGCTTGAGCTGCGCATCCTCGAGAAGCAGCACGGCTTCGAACCCGGTTACGCCGAGAAGCTCAATCCGACCGACGAGTAGTGAGCCGGTCTCCGGCATGCACCTCCTCGAGCATCGCTTAGGCTCAGGGCATGCTCGGTTCCGTACAAAGTGTCGTCATTCTCGCCCTGTGGCTCGGCCTGACAGGTCTCCAGATCTGGGCGCTTGTCGACTGCGCACGCAGGCCCGCACAGGCATTCCCGGCCATTGACCGCAAATCCAAGACCCTGTGGCTCGCGCTGACCGGTGCTGCGCTGGGTACCGGTCTCCTGTTCCGCAACCCCTTCGGGATCTTCGGCATCGCGGGAGCCGTTGCAACGCTCGTCTATCTCTTCGATGTCCGACCGAAGATCATCGAGATCATGAAGCCGCGCTGGTAGGAACCTGTCGACATGACGTGTGAGGCCCACCACACTCCCAGCGGGCCTCCCCCGTCCAAACCAGTTTTTAACCACCTCTTTTCCTTATTCGCCACCGCCACCACA
>JBJSWO010000220.1:0-5709 GCA_046085905.1 Actinomycetes bacterium
CCGCCGTAGCCCGAACCGTACGACCAGATCTCGCGAGTCTCGGGGAAGTGCGTGATGTACTTGGTGGTGGCGTTGCACGGCCACGGCGAGTCCGGCGCGGTCGGCGAGGCCAGCGGGGCGCCGACCGAGTGCAGCCCGCGCACGAAGTCCTCGCTGGCACCGAGCGCCTCGAGCACCGGCGTGCCCACGCGCGCCATGATGTGCATGCTCGCGACCACGTAGGGCGAGTCGGTGATCTCGACGCCGAGCTGCGAGATGCGCGAGCCGAGCGGGCCCATCGAGAACGGAACGACGTACATGGTGCGACCGCGCATCGAGCCGGCGAAGAGGCCCTTGAGCGTGCCGCGCATCTCGGCCGGGTCGGCCCAGTTATTGGTGGGGCCGGCATCCTCGGGGTTCTGCGAGCAGATGTAGGTGCGGTCCTCGACGCGAGCGACGTCACTGGGGCTCGAGCGAGCGAGGAAGGAGTTCGGGCGAATCTCCGGGTTGAGGCGAATGAACGTGCCGGCGTCGACCATCTGCTGGGTGAGGCGATCCCACTCGGCCTGCGAGCCATCGCACCAGACAACCTGCTCGGGCTGAGCGAGCTCGGCCATCTCGGTGACCCACGCGAGAAGCTTGGCGTTCGTGGTGGGTGCGTTCTGCAGACCAGGGATCATCGATTCGCTCCGTTGCGATTCCGGCCCGCCTTGTCGGCGAGCGCTGATCGCCTAAGCATGCTCCTCGCCAGGGTTCATGTCGTCAGGAAATCTCGTGCAAACGCTTCCGTGTGATCAAGTGCACATGAGGGAGTGTGGTGCACGGCACAAAGTTATTGGGCATCCACGATTGCTCGTGAACTAGGTCACTCTGACGACGTGACTGCGCGCTCGATCAGGCGCGCGTAACCCCTTGCACCGGCCGGTGGCAGATGGATCCAATCGGAGTAGAGCCACGACGGATGAGCGTTCGTCGCGGCCTTCCAGTCGATGATCTGCACACGTCCGACGGGGAAGGCACGGGCGCAACGGCGAATCGTGTCGTTGTTGGCCTTCTCCCAACGCCTCGGCACCGCGATAGTGAGCATGAACACCCTGCGCTCCGGCCCGGCGACGCGCACCATCTCCTTGCAGTCCTCGAGCGAATAACTGCCATTGGTGCCCAGGTGGATCACGACATTCGTCGGCAGCTTCTCGCCGCGCTTGCGCAGGATGCCGGGGCCGGTGACGGCCTGTCGGCTCACCTTCGCGTCGACGATGTCGACCCCCTTCTTCAGCAGTGCCCACTTCGCACCAAGCTGCACGGAGTCGCCGACGGTGATCGTGTCGAGGGATTCAGGCTGATCCGCCGCGTTCGCCGCGGGGGCGAACACGGTGGCGCCGATGAGGGCGCCCGCGAAGAGTAGGCGAAGGCGCATGTCACCACCGTACGTCGCCGCACAGCGCTTATGCGTCAGCGACGGAGTGAAATCCGCGCAGGCGCAGGCTGTTGGTCACCACGAATACCGATGAGAACGCCATCGCGGCACCGGCCACCATCGGGTTGAGCAGGCCGGCCATGGCCAGCGGAATCGCTGCGATGTTGTAGGCGAAGGCCCAGAAGAGATTGCCCTTGATGATCCGCAGGGTCTTGCGCGAGAGTCGAATGGCGTCAACGGCTGCAGTGAGGTCCCCGCGCACGAGCGTGATGTCCGCCGCCTCTATGGCTGCATCAGTGCCCGTGCCCATGGCCAGGCCGAGATCGGCGAGGGCAAGTGCCGCTGCGTCGTTCACGCCGTCGCCAGCCATCGCCACGACCTCTCCCCTGCCCTGGAGCCCGGCGATGATCTCGGTCTTCTGATCGGGAAGCACCTCGGCGATGATCTCCTCGATACCGACCTCAGCCGCCACCGCTGCCGCTGCTCGGGGGTTATCGCCGGTGAGCAGAACCGGGCGCAGGCCGAGCGCACGAAGGCCCGCGATCGCCCGGGCGCTCTCCGGCTTGACGGTGTCCGAGACGATCGCAATGCCGGCGGGCTCGCCGTCGATCGCGATACCGATCACCGTGTGACCGAGAAGCTCGTGCGCGGTGATCGATGCTGCTGCCACGTCGCCGAATCGCACGGACCATTGGTCGGCCAGCCACGACGGCCGTCCGGCGACTACGGAATGTCCGTCGACGACACCGCTGACTCCGAGCCCGCGCACGGAGGCAAAGCCCTCAACGGTCGGCAGCCGGTCTCCCGCAGCAGCGGCAACGGCCCGGGCAACCGGATGCTCGGAGGCGGCCTCGAGCGCGCCGGCCAGGCGCAGCACTTCGTCTCGTGTGCGAGTGCCGCTCGGCTCGACTGCGATCAGCGACATGCGACCGGTGGTGATGGTGCCCGTCTTGTCGAGCACGAAGGTGTCGATGCGCCGGGTCGACTCGAGGATCTGGGGTCCCTTGATGACGATGCCGAGCTGGGCAGCACGACCGGTGCCCACCAGCAGCGCCGTGGGCGTCGCGAGTCCGAGCGCGCACGGGCAGGCGATGATGAGGACCGCGACCGCAGCCGTGAACGCGGCGGTGGCATCGTGTCCGGTCAGGAGCCAGCCGGCGAGAGTGAGCAGTGCGAGGCCGATGACGATTGGCACGAAGATCGTGGCCACACGATCGGCGAGCCGCTGCACCGGCGCCTTCCCGGTTTGCGCCTGCTCGACCATGCGAGCGATACGCGCGAGCTGGGTCTGCGCTCCGATCTGTGTCGCGCGTACGACGAGCCGGCCGCCGGCGTTGATGGTGGCGCCGAACACGCCATCACCGACGCCGACATCGACGGGCACCGGCTCACCGGTGAGCAGGGAATTGTCGATCGCTGACTCTCCCTCGATCACGACGCCGTCAGTCGCGACCTTCTCCCCCGGGCGCACCACGAACTCGTCACCCACGATCAGCTCGGTGACCGGGATACGCGCCTCCACTCCGTTGCGCACGACGGCAACATCCTTCGCGCCGAGTGAGAGGAGAGCCTCCAGCGCGGCACCGGAACGTGCTTTCGCGCGCAACTCGAGAAAGCGACCGAGCAGGATGAACACCGTGACCGCGGAGGCAACCTCGAGGTAGATCTCGACCTGCCCGGACTCGGAGGGCAGCCACGTGAAGTCCATCGACATGCCGATCATTCCCGCGCCGCCGAGGAGCAACGCGTAGAGCGACCAGAGGTAGGCGGCGAGAACTCCGAGCGAGACCAGGGTGTCCATGGTGACCGCACCATGACGAATGTTCAGCCAGGTTGCTCGATGGAAGGGCCAGGCGCCCCACGTGACCACCGGCGTTGCGAGCACCAGGGAGATCCACTGCCAGTAGTCGAATTGCAACGCAGGGATCATCGCCATGAGGACGACAGGAATCGTGAGGATTGCCGAGATGACGAGTCGTCTCCTGAGCGTCAGCAGCTCGCCTTCATCGGAAGCAGGCTCTGCCGCCGGAAGGTGCGCGGTGTATCCGGTGGCCACGACGGTGTCGATTGCCGTGTCGATACTGACGTCCGCAGGAAGCAGGACATGCGCCTTCTCGGTGGCGTAGTTCACGGTTGCCGTGACGCCCGGGAGCCTGTTGAGCTTCTTCTCGATGCGCATCGCGCAGGAGGAGCACGTCATGCCGCCGATCTCGAGATCGACTTCGGTTGTCATGGCTAGCTCACGAGCTCGTAGCCGGCCTCGTCGACCGCAGCGCGCACAGCCGCATTCTCCAGTGCCTGGGCACTGGTCACCGTGACATCGGAGAGCGCATTGGCGTGCAAGTTGATGACGACCTCTGTCACACCATCGAGTGCAGTGAGCTCAGAGGTCACTGCTCGCACGCAATGCTCGCAGGTCATGCCCTGCACCTTGTAGGTCATCGTCGTCATGAGTGCTCCTTCACTACTGCCGCACAACGCAGGGGTGGCCTGGCCTATTCCTCAGGCCAGGGAGAGGAAGAGCTTCTCGAGCTCCTCGGTGGTCATGGGCGCGGCATCGCCGTCGGTCAGGCACTGCTTGAGCCCTGTCGCGACGATCTTGAATCCGGCCCGGTCGAGGGCCTTCGAGACAGCAGCGAGCTGGGTCACGACATCAGTGCAGGAGCGGGAGTCCTCGATCATGGCGATGACGCCATCGAGCTGGCCCCGAGCACGCTTGAGGCGGGTGAGCACATCGCGGTTGATCTCCGGATCCAGGTTCATGTCCCGAGTTTAGTTCATACCCCCACAGGTATCGACATGCTGACGAGCGACCCTCGCCCGTTACCGTGGTGTCGTGGGAGAGCAACAGGCGAGCAGCGAGGCCGCGGCCGGCTCGCTCTTCGCCCGCGGCTCGCATTTCATGCCGTATCTCGCCACCGGGCTCATCGCACGAGCCGCGACGGAAGCCGCCAGCCCCGCGCTTCTCCTGACCGCTATCGCGATCCTGGGCAAGGCGTCGACAGGCTCGTATCTCGTGGCGGCTCTGACCGTCGCGGCCGCGCTCACGGGGCCGGTTGCCGGTGCTCTGATCGATCGCAGCCACAACCCGCGTGCCTCCTTCGCCCTTGGCATGGGCCTGCTCGCCGGCGGACTGCTCGGCTTGGTCCTGACCATCGGCCATGCGCCGATTCCGCTGCTGATGGCCTTCGCGTTCATCGCCGGCCTGGGCTTCCCCGCGGTGACCGGTGCATGGAGTGCCCAGATGCCGATGATGGTCTCCTCCGTGAATCTTCATCGCGGGTACTCGATTGACGCCGGTACCTACAGCATCGCCGCGATCATCGGGCCTCCTGCAGCGGCTGCCATGCTTTACATCTCCGACCGAGCGCCGATCTGGCTGCCCATCGTCTTGCTCGTCATCGCGATCATGCTGCTGCGCCTCGTTCCGCTCAAGCCCGCTGTTCACCATCACGAGGGCGAACGACCCACGCTGATTGCGGACCTCAGGCATGGCATCGAAACCATCGTGCATCGCGCATCGCTACGACGCTCCACATTCATCACCACGCTCGGATTCGCGGGTCAGGCCGCCCTTTTCATCAGCGCCCCGCTTCTCTCGCAGCAGCTCACGGATTCACTGACCTTCACCGGAGTGATACTCGGCTTCAACGCCGCAGGCGGAGTCACCGCTGCCCTCGTCATCACTCGCGTGCCCATTCGCCGACCCGACTTGCTCATCATCATCACGATGATGATCTCGATGCTCGCACTTCTGCTCATCGCAGTCGCACCGGTGCTCTGGGTAGTGCTACTGGGTGCCTTCCTGATGGGTGCCACTGACGCCCCGATGCTCTCGGCGATGTACCTCGTGCGGAATAGGGAGTCGTCACCACGCGTGCGCGCACAGGTGTTCTCCACGGCCGCCAGCCTGCGCACGGCGGCCTTCGGGCTCGCCGCCGCACTCTTCGGCACGCTGCTCGTGCACGGCACAACCTTCGTCCTGCTCGTCGGCGTCGGCATGCACCTGGTCGCTCTAGTCGTCGGCCTGGCGATCGGCCCGCCGCTCGCCTGGCATCGTCTCCGTAAGGTGGAGACATGACACCCGGTCGCATTGCCCTCGTAGGCAGCGGTGAATACCTGCCCGTGATGCAGGAGACCGAGGCATGGCTCCTCGAGGGCCGGCCGAAGCGCTTCGTTCAACTGGCCACGGCTGCGGCTCCCGAGGGCGACACGTCGCTGGCGAGATGGCATGCGCTCGGCCGCGAGTCAGCGGAGCGACTCGGTGCCGAGCAGGTCATCGTCGACATTCGCAAGCGCCCCGATGCCGACGA
>JBJSWO010000221.1:0-3651 GCA_046085905.1 Actinomycetes bacterium
GTACGGCAGCCGCTCACTCGACAATGACGTCTTCCCGTTCGTCGAGCTCGGCTCGTGGGCGAAGTGGGTCAACCCGCCGAAGACCGGCTGGCCGCGTCGCACCAGCATGATCGAGGACTACTACTCACCTGGGCTCAGCGAGGAGGAACTTGCCGATCGCGAAGCACGCGACTGCCGCGGCCAGGGCCAGGCACTGATCGGCTCGCTGCTCAAGGGCGTGCTCGACCGCAACATCCCGCTGCATCGCGAGTCGCGTGCGCGTCACCTCATCCACGATGGCAACCGCGTGGTCGGCGTCGTGACCGAGGAGGGCGGAAAGGAGCTGCGCATCAAGGCTCGCAAGGGCGTCATCATCGCCACCGGTGGCTTCGAGTGGAATGAGCGCCTGGTCAACTCCTTCCTTCGCGGCCCGATGACCGGCCCGGTCAGCGTTCCCGAGTGCGAGGGCGACGGCCTGCTCATGGCCATGGAGGTCGGCGCGAGCCTGGGCAACATGGGCAAGTCGTGGTGGCTGCAGTCGAGCATGGAGCTCGCCGCCCACGGCAAGGGCAAGGCCAACTACCTGATCGGCAACTCCGAGCGCACGCGCCCGCGCGGCATCCTCGTCAATCGCGAGGCCAAGCGCTTCGTGAACGAGGCCGCGAACTACAACGCCATCGGCCCGGTGCTGTTCAACTGGGATGCGAACAAGCACGACTACGTAAACCTGCCGTTCTGGATCATCGTCGACCAGACCTACGTCGACACCTACCGCTTCTTCAACACCACCCAGGCCGGCGTGGCCCCGCCGTGGGCAGTAAGTGCCGACACGATCGAGGAGCTCGGCAACAAGCTCGGCATGGACGGCAAGGTTCTCGACCAGACGGTCACGAAGTTCAATGCCGATGTCGCCAACGGCAAGGACACCGAGTTCGGCCGCGGCGACAATTCGTATGACAACTTCTGGGGCGATCGCAATTTCGAGGGCGCCCATCGCACTCTTGGCCCGATCGAGAATGCGCCGTTCTATGCAGTCAAGATGGAGTCGGGCGTTCTTGGCACCTGCGGTGGTCCGCGCATGAACGCCGATGCGCAGGTCATCGACTGGAATGACAAGCCAATCGACGGTCTCTACATCTGCAGCAATGCGATGTCGTCGCCGACCGCAGGCGTCTACGGCGGTGCCGGCGGCACCCTCGGCCCCGGCATGACCTTCGGCTTCATCGCCGGTCGCCATGCGGCCATGAAGGGCTAGTAGCTCGCACGTTCTGGGGGGTTGGGCCCTATCGGGCTGAGAGCTTCTTCGCCATCTTCTTGATCGACGTGGTGAATCCCTGCCGAGCGGCGGCCGCCACGGGTGCCTCGAGGAACTGAGGGAGCACCGGCACGCGTACGTCCTCGAACCAGTCGAGTCGGCAGCTCTGCGCCCCCGTGGAGGTGACTGACAACTCGACCGTGCCCGTGAGAATCGGACCGAGCTTGGTCACGTGCACGGTCATCGCCTCAGCGTCGAGTGAGTCGATGCGCATGCGGTCGGGAAGGGCGAGAGGGCGAATGCCGGAAGTCGCAGTGAATTCGGTTCCGGCACCACCGTCACCGCTGTGAATCTCGACCTTGGTCAGCGGGACCCAGTCCTCGTGCGCCTTCCAGTCGATGAGCTCGGCAAAGACGACGTCCGCGGGAAGTGCAAGGTCACGGGTAACGGTGAAGCGGACACGAGCCATGCCCTAAGTCTCCCTCGCTCGGGCGCTATGCGCTCGTCAGGAAGCGGTCACTCGCCTTCGTAGGCGCGGCGCAGGCCCTCGACGTCGATCTTGATCATCTCGAGCATTGCCTCCATCGCGCGACGAGCGCCGTCGGGGTCCGGGCCGCCCAGGTACTCGCCAAGCTGCTTCGGGATGACCTGCCACGAGAGTCCGTAGCGATCCTTCAGCCAGCCGCACTGGCTCTCGGTGCCACCGCCGGCCAGCAGGGCGTCCCAGTAGTAGTCGGTCTCGGCCTGGTCGGCACAGTCGATCGAGAATGAGACGGCCTCCGAGAAGGTGAACATCGGTCCGCCGTTGATGCCGGCGAAGGGGCGCCCGTTGAGGGTGAAGTAGACGACGAGGGGCTTGCCCTCCTTGGTGCTCGGATTGTCGGCCGCGGCGCCGTGGGTGCCATCGATGCTGCTGTTGGGAAAGATCGAGACGTAGAACTCGGCTGCCTCGAGTGCTGTGCCGTCGAACCATAGGTTGGGGGTGATTGCGCTCATCAGGCGATGCTAGCGTCGCGTCAGTCGAATCGAGGAGGCATCGTGGCCCGCACGAATATCTACCTGAACTTCCAAGGCCAGACCGAAGAGGCATTCGAGTTCTATCGGTCGGTGTTCGGCGGAGAGTTCCTCGCGTTGCAGCGCATGCGTGACATGCCGGCCTTCGATCTCCCCGAACACGAGAAGGATCTCGTCATGCATGTGGCACTGCCCCTGCTGGGCGACACCGTGCTCATGGGCACCGACTTCGTGGAGTCCATGGGGCACAAGCTGGAAGTCGGCAACAACTTCAGCATCAGCCTGGAGCCCGACTCCCTCGCCGAGACGGAGCGGATCTTCGCCGGACTGAGCGAGGGAAGCAGCGACGTCACGCCGCTCGAGAAGATGTTCTGGGGCGCCTACTGGTCATCGTTCCTGGATCGTTTCGGGGTTCGCTGGATGGTCAGCTTCACCGAGTAGATGCCGACTTTCACGATCGAGGATCCCGCCGATCCCCGACTTTCCGACTACACCGGCCTGACCGACGTCGCTCGGCGTTCCAGGCATGAGCCATCCCTGGGCATCTTCATCGCCGAGAGCGAGACCGTGATCCGCATCGCCATCGAGGCGGGCCATCGGGTCAAGTCCCTGCTCATGGCCGAACGCTGGATCGAGCCGCTTGCCGATTTGCTTCCGAGCATCGGGGCTGACGCCTCGGGGGAGACCCCGCTGTATGTCGCGGACAACGCGACCCTTGAGCAGGTCACCGGCTTCAACGTGCATCGTGGAGCGCTTGCCGCGATCTACCGACCCGCGCTAACGGACCTCGATGCGCTGCTGGATTCCCTCGCTGTCATTGAATCTCCGCGTATCGCGGTGCTCGACGGCCTGGTCAATCACACGAATGTCGGCGCGATCTTCCGCTCGGCCGCGGCTCTGGGCGCTGACGCCGTGCTCATCTCGCCTGCCTGCGCTGACCCGCTCTACCGCCGCAGCATCCGCGTCTCGATGGGCACCGTGTTCCAGGTGCCGTGGACTCGCTTCGAATCGTGGCCGGTACTGGGGGAAGCGCTCCGATCCAGGGGCTACGCGATCGCAGCACTCGCGCTCAGTGATGACTCGGTCGCTCTCGAGGATTTCGCCTCCCGCGCTCCCCGGCGACTCGCGCTGATTCTCGGCACGGAAGGCACAGGCGTCAGTGCTGAGGCCTCCTCGATCTGCGATGCGGTCGTGCGGATCCCGATGCGGGGAGATGTCGATTCGCTCAATGTCGCAGCCGCCTCGGCCGTCGCATTCTGGGCGCTCCGCCCGCGCTGACCGATTTCGTGCCTCGGTGCGGATATCTTGGGCCCGAGCGCGACCACCTTGGCGTGCACGAAGTACTCATGAATTGAGGAGTTCGCATGGGAAGCAACCAGGGCGTGCAGCGTCCGATGGGCGTC
>JBJSWO010000222.1:0-4372 GCA_046085905.1 Actinomycetes bacterium
ACGCTCTTCAATGCGCTGACCAAGAACGACGTGCTCGCCGCGAACTACCCGTTCGCGACCATCGAGCCGAACACCGGCGTCGTGGGTGTGCCGGACCCCCGCCTCGGCGAGTTGGCGAAGATCTTCGGCTCCGAGCGCGAGCTACCTGCCTCGGTGACCTTCGTCGACATCGCCGGCATCGTGAAGGGCGCGAGCGAGGGTGCCGGTCTCGGCAACAAGTTCCTCGCGAACATTCGCGAGTCCGATGCGATCTGCCAGGTGTTGCGCGCCTTCAAGGACGACGACGTCGTGCATGTCGAGGGTCGTGTCTCACCGGCCGAGGACATGGAGACCATCAACACCGAGTTGATCCTCGCTGACATGCAGACCCTTGAGAAGGCAATCCCGCGCATCCAGAAGGAAGCGCGCACCGACAAGAGCAAGGGCGCGCAGCTCGCTGCCGCGGAGGAAGCGCAGAAGGTGCTGAACGAGGGACGCACGATCTTCGCCGCCGGTCTCGATCCCGAGCCACTGCGCGAGCTCTTCCTGCTCACCGCGAAGCCCTTTCTCTATGTCGTCAATGTCGACGAGGACGAACTGGGCGATGAGGCCTTCAAGGTGGCCATGCGAAATCTCGTCGCGCCTGCAGATGTCGTGTTCCTCGATGCCAAGCTCGAGGCCGAGCTGGTCGAGCTCGATGAAGCAGAAGCGCTCGAGCTGCTGCAGTCGGTCGGCCAGCAGGAATCGGGGCTCAATGCCCTCGCCCGCGTCGGCTTCGCGACCCTCGGCCTGCAGACCTACCTCACTGCAGGCCCCAAGGAAGCGCGGGCCTGGACCATCCCGATCGGTGCCACCGCGCCCGAGGCAGCCGGCGTGATTCACACCGACTTCCAGAAGGGCTTCATCAAGGCGGAGGTCGTCTCCTTCGACGACCTCATCGCGAACGGCTCGATGGCCGAGGCGAAGGCCAAGGGCAAGGTGCGCATGGAGGGCAAGGACTACGTCATGGCCGATGGCGACGTGGTCGAGTTCCGCTTCAACGTCTGATTCGCGCCATGACGGAGCACGCAGCGCCTGACTTCATCGTCTCCGCAGTCGTGCTGCGCGACGATGGAGGTCGCATCCTGGTCGTGCGCAAGCGCGGTACGAGCAAGTACATGCTTCCCGGCGGGAAGATCGAAGCGGGGGAGTCGCCTGCCGAGGCGGCCGTGCGTGAACTGCATGAAGAGGTCGGCGCGGAACTTGAGCCCGCATCACTCGCCTTCCTGGGGGAATGGACAGCGCCTGCGGCTAATGAGGCGGGTCTCACCGTGCACGGCCACATCTTCGAGCACCCGTGGGTTGACGGACTGGCCGTGAGAGCCGAGATCGAGGATCTCCTGTGGCTGCATCCCGAGGAGATGGCGGTGCGTGATGACCTCGCCCCGCTTCTCGTCACGCGTGTCCTGCCTGAGCTCGGCAGGAAGTAGTTCGCGCACGGGTAGCGTGAGAGCAACGCGGCCCGCCAGGCCCCCTGATCTGAAGAGGTATCCATGAACATCGCACTCATCGTTCTCGCCACGCTTCTGGGCCTGATTGCCACGTTCTCCGCCTTCGGCAAGTACTCGATGAATCCGAAGGTGGTCGACAACCTCTACCACCTGGGCCTGAAGACTCAGCAGATCCGCCTGCTGGCCACGATCGAGATCCTCGGCTCGTTGGGCCTGCTCGTCGGCATCTGGATCCCGATCCTCGGCAAGCTCGCTGCCCTCGGGTTCGTGCTCTACTTCCTCGGCGCGGTCATCGCGCACCTGCGCGCGAAGCAGGGCGGCAAGGACATGGCGCCGGCCTTGGTGCTGACGATCGTGTCCATCGTCGTCGCGCTGCTGCAGTTCGCGCGCTAGTCCGCCGAACGCGTCGCTCGAAGGAGACCCTGGCATGGCAGAGAAAGTCACAGGTCCGAAGTCGTACTTTCCGTCGATCGAGAAGAAGTACGGCAAGCCGATCGACTTCTGGATGAAGGAACTGACGAAGGTCAAGGGCAAGGCGCACATGGAGCAGGTGGCATTCCTCAAGGAGACTCACGGCATGGGGCACGGTCACGCGAATGCGGTCGTGGCCGTGTATCGCACGGAGAATCCGCAGTAGCCGAAATGCTCGGTTCAACCCCTGTTCATGGGGCGATTAACGTGATATTGGCCTGCGCCCGTAAGGTTGTGGGGTGAATTCACGCGAAGATCTCCGCAATGTTGCCATCATCGCCCACGTCGACCATGGCAAGACGACTCTCGTCGACGCCATGCTCTGGCAGTCGGGTGCCTTCCGCGAGAACCAGGACGTCAATGACCGTGTCATGGACTCCATGGATCTCGAGCGCGAGAAGGGCATCACGATCCTCGCGAAGAACACCTCCGTTCATTACACCGGCCCAGGTGCTCCCGACGGTGGCGTGACCTTCAACATCATCGACACCCCCGGTCACGCTGACTTCGGTGGCGAGGTCGAGCGCGGTCTCGAGATGGTCGACGGCGTCGTGCTGCTCGTCGATGCCTCCGAGGGCCCGCTCCCGCAGACTCGCTTCGTGCTGCGCAAGGCACTGCAGAAGCGCCTTCCTGTCGTCCTCGTCATCAACAAGGTCGATCGCCCCGACTCTCGCATCGGCGAGGTTGTCGACGAGGCCTATGAGCTCTTCCTCGACCTCGACGCCACCGAGGAGCAGATCGATTTCCCGATCATCTACACCTCGGCCAAGGCCGGTCGCGCCTCGCTGAAGCGCCCCGAGGACGGCGGAATGCCCGAGGAGGAGAACCTCGAGCCGCTGTTCAAGACGCTGCTCGAGACGATCCCGGCACCGAAGTACGACCCGGCGATGCCGCTGCAGGTGCATGTTACGAACCTTGATGCCTCTCCGTACCTCGGTCGCCTCGCGCTCTGCCGCGTGCACCAGGGCACCATCAAGAAGGGCCAGCAGGTCGCCTGGATGAAGGCCGACGGCACCACTGAGCGTGCCAAGGTCGTCGAGCTGCTCATGACCGAGAACCTCACTCGCGTTCCGGTCGAGAGCGCCGGCCCTGGCGACATCGTCGCGGTTGCGGGCATTCCCGAGATCACCATCGGCGAGACCCTCGCCGATCTCGAGAACCCGATCGCACTGCCCGTCATCACCGTCGACGAGCCCTCGATCTCGATGACCATCGGCATCAACACCTCGCCGCTCGCCGGCAAGAGCGGCAAGAAGCTGACCGCCAGCATGGTCAAGCAGCGCCTCGAGCAAGAGCTCGTCGGCAACGTGTCGATCCGCATGAACCAGACCGAGCGCCCCGACACCTGGGAGATCCAGGGTCGTGGCGAGCTTCAGCTCGCGATCCTTGTCGAGATGATGCGCCGCGAGGACTTCGAGCTCACCGTCGGCAAGCCGCAGGTCGTCACGAAGATCATCGACGGCAAGAAGTGCGAGCCGATGGAGCGCCTGTCAGTCGACATTCCCGAGGAGTACCTCGGCGTCGTCACCCAGCTGATGGCCCTGCGCAAGGGTCGCATGGAGCAGATGGTCAACCACGGCACCGGCTGGGTCCGCATGGACTACATCGTCCCGGCTCGTGGCCTGATCGGCTTCCGTACCGAGTTCCTCACCGAGACACGCGGCACCGGCCTGCTGCATCACGTGTTCGATCGCTACGAGCCGTGGCACGGCGAGCTGCGCACCCGTCCGACCGGCTCGCTGGTCGCCGACCGCATGGGCCCGACCACTCAGTTCGCCCTGGCGAACCTCCAGGAGCGCGGCACGATGTTCGTGGGCCCGGGCACTGATGTGTACGAGGGCATGATCGTCGGCGAGAATTCGCGCTCCGATGACATGGACATCAATCCCACCAAGGAGAAGAAGCTGACCAACATGCGTCAGTCCTCCGGTGACGTGCTGGTTCCCCTCATCCCGCACAAGCAGCTCAGCCTCGAGCAGGCACTCGAGTTCTGCCGTGAGGATGAGTGCGTCGAGATCACCCCGGGTACGGTCCGCATCCGCAAGGTGCTGCTCTCGCAGACCGATCGCGTGCGCGCAGGGCGCAAGTCGAAGGACTAGCCCGTTCGCGCGGCGATCACGTTCACGGATACGGACACAATCGGCTCATGCACTCCGCGCTGACAAGAATCGTGATCCTCGCGGTGACGCCGCTGGCATTCCTCGCCGCATGCGGTGACGCCAGCACGCCCGCGCCTGCGCCGTCGGGCACGGTCGCCCCCGGATTCAACGAGGCACTCGGCTCGGTGGTGAACCCTTCGGAGGAAACCGGCGGGCAGCTTCGAGTAGCGGTACCCGGCACCTGCGGTGGCTGGAATCCTCAGCTGACCACCTCGGCCGCATGCGCCAATCTGCAACGCGCGCTCAGCCGTCAGCTCACCACCTATGTCTCGG
>JBJSWO010000223.1:0-6140 GCA_046085905.1 Actinomycetes bacterium
GATCGTCGAAGGCCGCGTGAACAGCTACTTCAAGGACACCGTCCTGCTGGAGCAGCCGAGCGTCGTCGACAACAAGAAGTCGGTCGCACAGGTTCTCGCCGACGCGAACACGACTGTCACGGGTTTCGCCCGTTTCGAGGCAGGCCAGGCTTAAGGTCGACTGAACGGCGCAGGAGGGAATTTCCAATGTCACCACAGAGCTCCTCCGGCGCCGTTCAGCCGTCCCTGGACGGCACCATCGATACCTGGCCCAGTGCACCCGAGGGTGGCTGGAGTCGCGTGCTCCTCAAGCTCTCCGGCGAGGCCTTCGCCGGCGGTGAAGGCCTGGGCATTGACCCGGACTTCGTCGGATCCATCGCGTCTCAGATAGCCGACGTCGTGCGCGGCGGCACCGAGGTGGCTGTCGTCATTGGCGGTGGCAATTACTTCCGCGGCGCCCAGCTCGCTGAGCGAGGCATCGACCGCGCTCGTGCCGACTACATGGGCATGCTCGGCACCGTCATCAACTGCCTGGCACTCCAGGACTTCTGCGAGAAAGCCGGAGTCGAGACCCGCGTGCAGACCGCGATCACGATGGGCCAGGTGGCCGAGCCCTACGTGCCGCGTCGCGCCATTCGTCACCTTGAAAAGGGCCGTGTCGTCATCTTCGGCGCGGGCCTGGGCCAGCCGTACTTCTCCACTGACACCACTGCGGCGCAGCGCGCACTCGAGGTCGGCGCTGAGGTCGTGCTCATGGCCAAGGGTGTCGACGGCGTCTATGACGATGACCCTCGCACGAATCCGAATGCGCAGCGCTTCGATCACCTCAGTCATGCCGAGGTTCTCTCGCGCGGGCTCAAGGTGGCTGATGCCACGGCCATCAGTCTCTGCCAGGACAACAGGCTGCCGATCGTGGTCTTCAATCTCCTCGTCGAGGGAAATATCGCGCGCGCCGTGCGCGGCGAGACCATCGGCACACTCGTTTCGACCGACAAGTAAGACCGGAGAGGACATCCAATGAGCGAAGAGATCGACATGATCCTGCTGGACGCCGAGGAGAAGATGGACAAAGCCATCGGTGTCGCACGTGATGATTTCGCCACGATCCGTACCGGCCGTGCCAATCCGGCGATGTTCAACAAGATTTTCGTGGAGTTCTACGACACCTTGAACCCGCTGAACCAGATGGCGACTATCTCGGCTCCTGAGCCGCGCATGTTGACCATCAGTCCGTTCGACAAGAGTGCCTTCAATGCGATCGAGAAGGCCCTGCGCGACAGCGATCTCGGAGTCAACCCGACCTCTGACGGCAATATCATTCGCGTCTCTCTGCCCCAGCTGACCGAGGAGCGTCGCAAGGAGTACGTCAAGCTCGCCAAGACCAAGGCAGAGGATTCCCGCATATCAATCCGCAACATCCGCCGTCATGCCAAGGATCAGCTCGACAAGCTGCAGAAGGACGGCGAGGCTGGAGAGGACGACGTCCGTCGCGGCGAGAAGGCCCTCGATGAGCTCACGCACAAGCACGTCGAGCACATCGACGAGATCCTGAAGCACAAAGAAGCAGAACTGCTCGAGGTCTAGGAATGTCCGAGGCGGGTGGAAAGGCGAGTGGGAAGACCTCACGCGCCGGTCGCAACCTGCCCGCGGCAATTGCCTCCAGCCTGATCCTCGGGGCAGTCGTCCTGGTCAGCCTGTTCACCGTGAAGTGGCTTTTCTGCGTCGTCGTCACGGTGGCACTGCTCATTGCCGTGCACGAGTTCGTCAGCGCATTCGCCCACCGCGATATCCGCATCGCCCGCACGCCGCTTTACGTAGCCACAGCGGTCATGCCGGCTCTTGCCTACATCTGGGGCACGACCGCACAGCTTGTGGCACTCGGTGTCACGATCATCGTGATCCTCATCTGGCGCATCCGTCGCGGCACCGATCACTACGTGCGCGACGTGACAGCGAGCGCCTTCGTAGTGGCCTACCTGCCGTTCATGGCCGGTTTCCTCATGCTGACCCTTGCGGCAGGCGATGGAGCGCAACGCGTCGTCGTGTTCATCCTGCTGACGATCTCCAATGACATCGGCGGCTACGCCTCCGGAGTGCTCTTCGGCAAGCATCCGATCGCCGCTCATGTCAGCCCGAAGAAGTCATGGGAGGGGTTTGCCGGCTCGCTGATCTTCCAGGGGCTCGTCGGCGCGCTCTCGTTCTTGTGGCTACTTGACGCGCCATGGTGGCAGGGCCTCATCGTCGGCCTGGTCATGACCGTCACGGCAACCGGCGGCGACTTTGCCGAGAGTGCGATCAAGAGAGACCTCGGCGTGAAGGACATGGGTCACTTCCTGCCCGGTCATGGCGGGATGATGGACCGTCTCGACTCGCTGATCCCCAATGCCTTCGCCTCATGGGCTCTCTTCACACTCTTCCTCGGCAGCGGTGTCTGAGCATGGTCGACCTGGTATTCGAGGCCCCGCGTCGCGGCAAGCCTCCGCGCCATCTCATGGATCTCGATCGGGAGCAGCGTCGCGCGGCGATGGTCGAGCTCGGTCTGCCCGCATTCCGCGCCGACCAGGTCTCGAACCACTGGCTTGCCCGACTTAGCGATGATCCTGCGGAGTGGAGCGATATCCCGGCAACGGCCAAGGAGACCCTCGGCACGCACCTGCTGCCTCGACTCCTCGACCCGATTCGTGCGATCGACTGCGATAACGGCACGACAGTCAAGACCCTGTTCAGGCTCCACGATGGTGCCCTAGTCGAGACCGTGCTCATGCGCTATCCCGACCGTGCGACGATGTGCATCTCCTCGCAGGCAGGCTGCGGCATGAACTGCCCGTTCTGTGCGACGGGGCAGGCCGGGCTCACCCGCAACCTGTCCACCGGCGAGATCGTCGAGCAGGTCATCGCGGGCGCGCGTGCACTGGCTCGCGGTGAGGTAAACGGCGGCGTCGGCCGAGTGTCAAACGTCGTGTTCATGGGCATGGGGGAGCCTCTCGCGAACTACAACGCCGTGGTGCGCGCCATCCATCGCCTGGTCGATGACCCACCCGAGGGCCTGGGAATGAGTGCACGCGGCATCACCGTGTCGACTGTCGGCCTGGTGCCCCAGATCCGTCAGCTGGCCCAGGAGAAGCTGCCCGTCACGCTCGCGGTGTCGCTGCACACACCCGATGACAAGCTGCGCGACACCCTGGTGCCGGTCAACACCCGCTGGAAGGTGTCGGAAGTTCTCGACGCCGCGTGGGAGTACGCCGCCGTGACCGGTCGACGCATCAGCATCGAGTACGCCCTGATCAAGGACATAAACGACCAGGTCTGGAGGGCAGAGCTTCTCGCTGACCTCCTGCGCGGCCAACTGGTGCACGTCAACCTGATCCCGCTCAATCCCACGCCTGGCTCGAAGTGGACCGCCTCGCGCCGCGAGGATGAGCAGGCATTCGTGCGCACTCTTCGGGATCGGGGAATTGCCGTCACTGTGCGTGACACCCGTGGCCGCGACATTGACGGCGCGTGCGGCCAGCTTGCCGCCGCCCCGCTCTGATTCTCTGTCAGACTGCTCGCATGGCTGACGAGATTCCCGTGCCCAAGTTCACGGACCTCTCCCGCAGAGAGCACATCCAGATCATCGGCTGGTCGATGCTGCGAATCCTGATCGGATTGACCGTGATCGGAGTCGCGCTGTCCTTCGTGCCGGAGACTCCGGGGGTCGATATCGCCGGGCCGATCATCGTGATCGTTGTCTGCGCCGTCATCTACGTCTGGTACTTCCGGCGTCAGCTGCGGAAGATCAAGAGATCGAAATTCCCCCAACTTGCCGCGATCGAGGCTCTCATCCTGATCGCGACGATGTTCCTGGCCGTCTTCGCCGCCATCTACGTCATCCAGTCGACCGCGGACCCGGCGGCTTTCAGCGAGCCACTCGATCACTTCAATGCGTACTACTTCGCCCTCACGATCCTGGCCACGGTCGGCTTCGGCGACATCACCCCGGTTACCACTGCTGCGCGCGCAACGGCGATGGTGCAGATGGCAATCGATATCGCGTTCATCGCGGTGCTCGTGCGAATCATCAGTCAGGTGGCCACGAATACGATCAAGCAGCGTGCAGCGACCGCGTCCTCGACTTCGGAGTGACGACCACGTCAGTGTGTGCTAACTAGCATCAAGCCACGTACAGGGCCGGCCGGAGGATCAATGACCGCAGGGGTGAACGGGGACATCTCCTTTTGGTATGGCGATCTCGGCGGAGTTCCCGCTCATCGCGCTCCACTCGACGGTGATACCCAGTGCGATGTCGCCATCGTGGGTGCCGGCTACACGGGCTTGTGGACTGCGTACTACCTGATGAAGTCGGATCCAGGTCTTCGTGTCGTGATCCTGGAGAAGGAGTTCGCAGGTTTCGGCGCCTCGGGTCGCAATGGGGGCTGGCTCAGCGGCGAGATGGGCTGGTCGCGCGAGCATTACGCTGAGAGGACTGGGCGCCAGTCGGTCATTGATCTCCAGTCTGCAATGTGGGCAACCGTCGACGAAGTCATTGACGTCTGCCAGCGCGAGGGAATCGACGCAGACATCGTCAAGGGCGGTTCCCTGCACGTGGCCACTACCCCATCGCAGGCGTCTCGAGTGCGTCATCATGTTGAGGAGGAGGCTCGCTGGGGCGTCGCCTCTCCGGATCTTGTCTACCTCGATAAGTCTGAGACGGCGGCCCGCATCGACATCGCTGACATTCACTGCGCCTCGTTCACCCCGCATGCTGCGCGCATTCAGCCGGCAAAACTGGTTCAAGGTCTCGCCCGAGTGGTCGAGGAGCTCGGAGCGCGCATCTGTGAACGCACCACTGTCACCGAGATCAGCCCGCATCGGGTAGTCACTGATCAAGGCGTGGTCAATGCTGAGTACATCATTCGCGCGACGGAGGGCTTCACCGCTGGCATCAAGGGGTATCGCCGCGAGTGGTTGCCCATGAACAGCGCGATGATTGCCACCGAACCGCTCTCGAGTGAGCAGTGGGCTCAGATTGGCTGGGCTGGCTACGAGACTCTCGGTGATGCCGCGCACGGATACATGTACGCGCAGCGGACCCGCGAGGGGCGAATCGCAATCGGCGGCAGGGGGATTCCTTATCGATTCGGGTCTGCGACGGACATCAACGGCCGAACTCAGGAGCGAACGGTCGACATGCTGGAGGAGATCCTGGTGCGCATGTTCCCGGCGCTTGCCGGAACGCGCATCGATCATGCCTGGTGCGGAGTGCTGGGGGTTCCGCGTGATTGGTGCGCCACGGTGGGGCTTGATCCGAAGACGGGCATCGGTTGGGCCGGTGGTTACGTCGGCATGGGCGTTGCGACATCGAATCTGGCGGCACGAACCCTGCGAAGCCTGGTGCTCGAGCAGAACGGTGCCGCGGGGGAGTTTCCGGAGTCCGGCCTGCCCTGGGTCAATCGCCGCGTGCGCCGATGGGAGCCGGAGCCGCTGCGATGGCTCGGGGTGCACGGTCTCTACACGCTGTTCCGCTCCGCCGACCGCTCGGAGAGACGCCGCGGAACGGCTCGTACGTCGAGAGCGGCTAGCTGGGCAGGGCGAATCGCCGGTCTCGACTGAGTAGGCACAGCCCGTGCGTCGATGAATTGGATACAATTCCAGCATGACGGGTGCTCTCGATGGCGTGATGGTCGCCGACTTCTCCCGAGTTCTCGCGGGCCCCTACGCGACCATGCTGCTCGGCGACCTCGGTGCCACGGTCATCAAGGTGGAGCGCCCCGGGGCAGGTGACGACACCCGCGCCTGGGGGCCGCCGTTCGCCCCCTCCGGCCAGAGCACCTACTTCGAGAGCGTCAATCGCAACAAGCTCTCGATCGCCCTCGATATCGCTTCTCCCGAGGATGCCGCCATCGCCCAGGAGCTGGCAGCGACCTGTGACGTGATGATCGAGAACTTCAAGCCCGGTGGCCTGCGCGCCTTCGGGCTCGACTACGAGTCGGTGAGGCTGGTGAATCCGGCGGTGATCTACGGGTCGATCAGCGGCTTCGGATCGGGAGCCGGCCACGACCTGCCCGGCTACGACCTGCTCGTGCAGGCGATGGGTGGGCTGATGAGCATCACTGGAACCGATGAGCCCACGAAAGCGGGAGTCGCCGTCGTCGACGTTCTCACCGGACTTCACCTGAGCG
>JBJSWO010000224.1:0-9541 GCA_046085905.1 Actinomycetes bacterium
CGACGGCAGCCCGGTGACCTTCAACCACATGCCGCCGTACGTCACCGACCTCGTTGTCGTGCACCCGGCACTCGTCGACTACCTCCGCGCGGCACTTCGCGAGGCTGCTGCTTCGTGAGCCTTGCCGGTCTCCTGAAGTCACTGCGCGGCGAGCTCGCCGCGGTCACCGACCTGCCCGCCGGCAGCTCGCCGGTGCATGTCAACGCCGCCGTGCCCGTCCAGCCTGCCGTTGCCGCGATGGTGAGCGGTCGCGGCGCCCCGGTGCTCGTGGTCACTCCCACCGGTCGCGAGGCCGAGGATGTGGCGGCTCAGCTGCGAGCGTTGCTCGTCGACGCGCACGTCGAGGTGTTCCCGCCATGGGAGACCCTCCCGCATGAGCGGCTATCTCCCTCGCTCGACACCGTCGGCCGTCGCGTGGCCGTGCTGCGCCGTCTCGCCCATCCCGATGCAACCGATTCGCTGACGGCACCGATTGACATCGTCGTGGCATCCATCCGGGCCGTGGCCCAGCCGATCATCATCGGCATTGGGGATGCCGAGCCGTTGAGGCTTCGCGTCGGTGATCAAGGGGAGCCGCGTGAGATCGTCGAGCGACTCGTCGGCCTGGGCTATGACCGAGTCGATCTCGTCGAGCGTCGTGGCCAGGTGGCGGCGCGCGGCGGCATCCTCGACGTCTTCCCTCCGACCAATGAGCACCCCCTGCGCATCGAGTTCTGGGGTGACAACGTCGAGGAGATTCGCAGCTTCGCCGTGGCCGATCAACGCTCACTCGAGAATGTCGAGCAGGGCCTGTGGGCGCCTGCGGTGCGCGAACTCCTGCTCACGGAGGAGGTTCGGGCTCGCGCCGCGCAGCTCACCTCCATCCCGCAGCTCACCGAGATGTGCGACAAGCTGGCCAATGGAATCACCGTCGAGGGAATGGAATCCCTGTCGCCGGTGCTCGCCGATGGCATGACCTCGCTGATCGAGCTGCTGGGTCCCGGTACCCAAGTCGTCTCGATGCAGCCGGAGCGCATCGATGCCCGGGCCCACGACCTCGTGCGCACGGCCGAGGAGTTCCTGGCGGCCTCCTGGCACAACGCTGCCGCAGGAAACGAGACGCCGATCGATCTCGCCGGCCTTAACTACCTGTCGATCGATGACCTGCGGATCGCGGCGATCCAGCGCTCGATGCGCTGGTGGGATCTCAGTGCCCTGCCGAGCGACGATGAGCTGGCCGAGAACACCGAGCTGCGCATTACCGTCGATGCGAGCGAATGCCACGGCTACAAGGGTGACTACACGGCGATCGTCACCGATCTGCGTACCTGGCTTGCTGAGGGCCGCGTTGTCGGATTCGTCACCCAGGGTCACGGATCTGCCGAGCGCATCGCCGAGACCCTCGCCGGTGAGGATGTCGCGGCCCGGCTCGTGGATGACCTCGTCAATGCGCAGCCAGGCGTCGTGCACATCACCACGGGTCGACTGGATTCCGGCTTCATCTTCCCCGGTCTCGTGCTCATCACGGAGGCCGATGTCTCCGGCCAGCGCTCGGCCACCCGCGACATGCGTCGGATGCCCTCGCGGCGTCGTCGCACGATCGACCCGCTCACCCTGAAAGCCGGCGACTTCGTGGTGCATGAGCAGCATGGCGTGGGTAAGTACATCGAGATGGTGCAGCGCACCGTGGGCGATGCGACTCGCGAGTATCTCGTCCTGGAGTACGCGTCCAGCAAGCGCGGTCAGCCCGCCGATCGTCTATACGTGCCGACCGACCAGCTCGATCTCGTCACCAAGTACGTCGGGGGAGAGGCGCCAACCGTGCATCGTCTCGGTGGCGCTGACTGGCAGAAGGCCAAGGGCCGAGCGCGCAAGGCGGTCAAGCAGATCGCGGGTGAGCTCATTCGCCTGTACGCCGCGCGCCAGGCAGCCAAGGGCCATGCCTTCGCCGCTGATACTCCGTGGCAGCACGAGCTCGAGGATGCCTTCGCCTACGTCGAGACTCCTGATCAGCTGGCGTGCATCGACGAGGTGAAGACCGACATGGAGCGCACGGTGCCCATGGATCGCCTGATCTGCGGTGATGTGGGCTACGGCAAGACCGAGATCGCCGTGCGCGCGGCCTTCAAGGCCGTGCAGGACGGCAAGCAGGTTGCGGTGCTCGTGCCGACGACACTGCTCGTGCAGCAGCACTTCTCCACCTTCGCCGATCGCTACAGCGCCTTCCCTGTCAAAGTGGCAGCGCTATCGCGCTTCAGCACCGACAAGGAGGCCAAGGAGGTGCTGGCCGGGGTCACTGACGGATCTGTCGACGTCGTGATCGGTACTCATCGCCTGCTGACTCCCGACGTGCGCTTCAAGGATCTCGGACTGGTGATCCTCGACGAGGAGCAGCGCTTCGGTGTCGAGCACAAGGAGTACCTGAAGGCACTGCGCACCAATGTCGACGTGCTGGCGATGTCGGCCACGCCGATTCCGCGCACCCTGGAAATGGCGGTCACGGGCATCCGCGAGATGTCGGTGATCCAGACACCGCCGGAGGAGCGCCACCCCGTGCTCACCTTCGTGGGCCCTTACGACGACAAGCAGATCTCCGCGGCCATGCGACGCGAGCTGATGCGCGACGGCCAGGTGTTCTTCGTGCACAACATAGTCGAGTCGATCGATCGTGTGGCGTCACGCCTGCGCGATCTCGTGCCCGAGGCTCGCATCGCCGTGGCACACGGCCAGATGGGGGAGCACCAGCTCGAGCAGGTGATCGTCGACTTCTGGAACAAGGAGATCGACGTCCTGGTGTGCACCACGATCGTCGAATCCGGCATCGACATCGCGAATGCGAACACGCTCATCGTCGACCGCGCCGATAACTTCGGTCTCTCGCAGCTTCACCAGCTGCGCGGGCGCGTCGGCCGTGGCCGTGAGCGTGCCTATGCCTACTTCCTGTACTCGCCCGAGAAGCCGCTCACCGAGACAGCGCACGAGCGCCTGGCGACAATCGCCCAGCACACTGATCTGGGCTCGGGCATGCGCATCGCGATGAAGGATCTCGAGATCCGCGGCGCGGGCAACCTGCTCGGCGGCGAGCAGAGCGGCCATATCGCCGATGTCGGCTTCGATCTCTATGTGCGCCTCGTCGGCGAGGCCCTCGCTGAGCACAAGGGCGATGCCGAGGTGGTGCTGCCCGAGATCAAGGTCGAACTGCCGATCGACGCGCACATCCCGCACGACTACGTGCCCCACGAGCGCCTTCGCCTCGAGGCCTACAAGCGCCTGGCCGATGCGCATACGAATGAGCAGGTCGACGAGGTCGCGGCCGAGCTGACCGACCGCTATGGCTCGCTGCCGGCCCCCGTCGAGGCGCTCCTGGCCGTGGCCCGGTTCCGGGTGCTGGCCCGCTCGGTGGGCCTGGCCGAGGTTGTCGTGCAGGGCCAGGGCGTGCGATTCGCCCCGGTCGAATTGCCGGAGTCGGGCCAGATGCGCCTGACCCGGCTGTACCCGCGCACGCTCGTCAAGCCGGCGACTCGTACCATCATCGTGCCGCGTCCGGTCACGGCCCTCATGGGCGGTGCTCCGGCGAGCGGCACGGAATTGCTCGACTGGGCCACCGAACTCATCTCTGCGCTCTGGCCGGCCAAGACCCCCGCATCGGAATCGGAGAAGAAGTCGTGAAGCGTCGTACCCGTGCAGTATCCGTAGCCCTGGTGGCTGCGAGCCTGGCTGGCTCCAGCCTGCTCGTCAGCGCCTGCGGAACGACCAACGCGGGCACTGCCGCGTCCGTCGGCTCCGAGGCAATCAGCGAGCAGCAGCTCACCGACTGGACTCAGGGCGTGCTCGTGGCCACCGGTAAGTCGCCGAATGCGATCGACGCCCAGGTCACCGCGAACTCCCTCAATCTCCTGATCTACCTGGATCTCCTGGATGCCGTGGCCAACGCCGTCGGCGTTACCGCGAGCCAGGGCGAGATCGATGCCGCTGAGCAGAGCCTGATCCAGGGCGGGGCCACGACCGAGGAGATTGAGGCGAGTGCTGCGCAGTCCGGCATCGCACCGGAGGCGATTCCCGCCTTCATTCGCGCGAATGTGCTCACCCCGAAGATCCAGGGGGTACTTGCTCCTGGCGCATCCCCCGAGCAGCAGCAGGTCATCTTCCAGCAGGCACTCGTGACCGCAGCCAATGAGCTCGGAGTCACCGTGAACCCGCGTTACGGCAGTTGGAGCCCTGACTCCATTCAGCTTGGCGCACCGCCCAGCGATCTGTCCATCCCGCCGGCCGACTAGCCATGGCAGCGGCGGAGGGTGCAGCCTCGGGGAAGAGCCCGGGATCGCGACTGCTTGATCTCGTCGCGGTGATGGACACCCTTCGCTCACCGGGCGGCTGCCCGTGGGATGCGCGGCAGACCCATGAGTCACTCGTCGAGTACCTGATCGAGGAGTCGTACGAGAGCGTCGAGGCGATCGAGGCCGGTGATCGCGCGGGCATGCGCGAGGAGCTCGGTGATCTTCTCCTGCAAGTCGTGTTTCATGCCCGCATTGCCCAGGAAGATGCCGAGGATCCCTGGAATATCGATGACGTGGCCGATGGCATCACCCGCAAACTGATCGCGCGCCACCCGCATGTCTTCGACAAGGCAAGCGATGACGTCACCGCGGGCAAGACCGCCGACGAAGTCGAGGCCGACTGGCATGCGCTCAAGGCCAAGGAGAAGAACCGCGAGTCGGTGACGGATGGAATTCCCGCGAATCTTCCTGCGCTGCTGCGGGCGGCGAAGGTTCTCGGACGCAGCACTCGACTCGACAATCCTGCACCGGAGCTCGCCGGGGCTGCTCGGGCGGCTGCAGCCTTCGAGGGAATCGACTCGTCGGATGAACTAGGCGATCTGCTGCTTGCGCTCGTCGCGGTCGCACGCGAGCAGGGCTGGGATGCCGAGGGTGCATTGCGCGATGCCACGCGCCGGCGCATCGCTGACATTCGCTCGGCCGAGGGCCTGGCATGAACGAGCCGACTCGGCAATTCCATGCGATTGCTGATGCAGTGCTCACTGATCTGCTCGCCGCTGATCCGGTGGCAGCCACCTGGCTCGGTGATCACGCGCATGACAGTGAGCTTCCAGACCTGACCGACAGCGCGGTGAGCCCGCGTGTGCAGCGCATCGACGACCACCTGACCGCCCTCGATGCAGTCGACGATGTCGAGCTCGATGTAGCCGACTACGTCGATCTCGAGATCCTGCGCTCCGCCCTCACCAAGTCGGCCTTCGACGACACCGAGCTTCGTGAGCAGACCTGGAATCCGATGGCCTGGAATCCGGGAACCTCGCTTCACCTGCTGCTGTCACGTGACTTCGCGCCACTCGCCAATCGCCTGACCAGTGCACTCGGGCGACTCACCGAGATCCCGCGCTTCCTGGCCGATGCGCGCGCGACCCTGCAGGAGATGCCGCAGATCCACGTCGAGACGGCCATCGCGCAGTTTGCCGGCGCGCGTGCGCTGATCGAGGGCCAGCTGGCACCGTTGCTCGCAGAGAGCCGCTTGCCGGGCGTGGCAATCGAGCCCGCGATCGAGGCGATCGATGACTTCACCTTCTGGCTCGGTGAGCAGCTCCCGGTGTCACGCAGGGATCCACGACTGGGGGAGCGGCTCTACAGCGCGGTGCTGTGGCACCGACTCGACGATGGCACCACGCCGGGATCGTTGCTCGAGGATGCGCACGCGAATCTCGATCTCGTCAGCGAGCAGATCCGCGAGGTGGCGTGCGAGTACCTCGGCGAGAGCGGCCGTGACGTCGTCGAGCGAGCCCTCGCGCAGGTGGCTGCTGACTTCCCGGTCACCAATGACACCGTTCTCTCGCTCGTCGAGGCGGCGAACACTCGTTCACGTGAGTTCACTATCGCTCGCGATCTCGTCTCGGTGCCCGACATCGACGTGCGCGTCATCGAGATGCCCGAGATTCACCGCGGTGTCGCGGTGGCCTACTGCGATGCGCCCGGCCCGCTCGAGACCGCGCCCGTGCCCACCTTTGTCGCGGTGTCGCCCACCCCTGCTGACTGGTCGGCGGAGCGCGTTGACTCCTTCTACCGCGAGTACAACGGCGTGCAGCTGCACGACCTCACGATCCACGAGGCATTCCCCGGTCATGTGCTGCAGCTCGCTCATGCACGCGCGCTGAGGTCGGCGTCGCCTGTGCGCAAGTTCGGCATGAGCGGAGTCTTCGTCGAGGGTTGGGCGGTCTACGCCGAGCAACTCATGATCGACCGCGGCTACACGCCCACCGATGACCCTCGCTCCGCTCTTGCGATCCGACTGCAGCAGCTGAAGATGCAGCTGCGCATGACGATCAACGCCATCCTCGATGTCGGCGTGCATGCCGGCGACATGACCGAGGACGAAGGCTTGGCGCTCATGCGCGACCGGGGCTTCCAGGAGGAGGGCGAGGCCGTCGGCAAGTGGCGCCGCGCATTGCTCACCTCAGGCCAGTTGCCGACCTATTTCGTCGGATACCAGGCCGTCACCGAGATCGCGAACGACCTGCGCGTACTGCACTCCGACTGGAGTGATCGACAGGTGCATGACCTCATGCTCAGCCACGGCTCGCCGGCGCCGAGGCATCTGCGCACCCTGCTCGGTATCTGACCTGGTGGTTCGAGCATCGGTCGCCCGATCGTCGGAAGTCCTGCAATCTGGGACCCTCGTCGGCTCCCCTAGGATTGCCCCATGGCTGCTATCGAATCCCTGATTGCCCGCGAAATCCTCGACTCCCGTGGCAACCCCACGGTTGAGGTGGAAATCCTTCTCGACGACGACACCGTCGCACGCGCTGCCGTGCCCTCGGGTGCCTCCACCGGCGCCTTCGAGGCCGCTGAGCGCCGCGATGGCGAGGCTCGTTACGGCGGAAAGGGCGTCCTGCTCGCCGTCGCCGCGGTCGAGGAGGAGATTGCTCCCGAGATCATCGGTTACGACGCCGCCGACCAGCGCCTCGTCGACCAGGCGATGATCGATCTCGACGGCACCCCGAACAAGTCGCGCCTCGGCGCGAACGCGATCCTCGGCGTCTCTCTCGCCGTGGCCAAGGCAGCTGCCCAGTCGGCCGGCCTTCCGCTCTTCCGTTACCTCGGCGGCCCGAACGCTCACGTGCTGCCCGTCCCGATGATGAACATCCTCAACGGCGGTGCGCATGCCGATACCGGCGTCGACATCCAGGAGTTCATGATCGCGCCGATCGGTGCTCCGACCTTCCGCGAGGCACTGCGCCAGGGCACCGAGGTTTACCACGCACTCAAGGCCGTGCTGAAGAAGAACGGCTACGCGACCGGCCTCGGCGATGAGGGCGGCTTCGCCCCCGACCTGCCGAACAACCGCGCGGCACTCGAGCTCATCGCGACCGCAGTGGCGTCGGCGGGCCTGACCCTGGGCAAGGACGTCGCACTCGCACTCGACGTCGCGTCGACCGAGTTCTACAAGGACGGTGCCTACGCATTCGAGGGTGCTTCTCGCTCGGCTGAGTGGATGACCGCCTACTACGAGAGCCTGCTCAACGACTTCCCGATGGTCTCGATCGAGGATCCCCTGGCCGAGGATGACTGGGCCGGCTACGCCCACATCACCCAGGCGATCGGCGATCGCGTGCAGCTCGTCGGCGACGATCTCTTCGTCACCAACCCCGAGCGCCTCCAGCGCGGCATCGATGCCGACGTCGCGAATGCCCTCCTGGTCAAGGTCAACCAGATCGGCTCGCTCACCGAGACCCTCGATGCAGTCTCGCTGGCCCAGCGCAATGGCTACCGCTGCATGATGAGTCACCGCTCGGGCGAGACCGAGGATGTCACCATCGCCGATCTCGCAGTCGCCACCGATTGCGGCCAGATCAAGACCGGTGCTCCCGCTCGCTCGGAGCGCGTCGCGAAGTACAACCAGCTGCTGCGCATCGAGGAAGAGCTCGACGATGCAGGCCGTTACGCGGGTGCGAAGGCATTCCCGCGTTTCGCCGGCTGAACTTTCACCCCTTTCGTGTCACCATCGTCAGTATGAGCGCTTCCTCCGGTCTGCTCGACCCCCGTCGCAAGGGGTCGATCACCGGGCGCGCGCTCGTGCTGGCGGTGGTGCTCGTCGTTTTGGCCGTCACCCTGGCCGTGCCGATCAAGTCGTGGTTCGCCCAGCGTGCCCAGATCGCCGGCCTCGAGGCCGATGTCGCCGCGGCTCAGGCCCAGGTCGACTCCCTGAAGCTGCAGAAGGAGCGCTGGGCTGATCCCGCCTTCGTCGCCGCTGAGGCACGCCGCCGACTGCACTTCGTGCTGCCGGGTGAGGTCGGTTACGTGACCCTGGGCGCAGATGGCCAGCCCCTCGATGGCAGTGGTCTCGGTGTCACGCCGGATCCGAGCTGGTACGCCTCTCTCTATGGGGCACTGCAGCAGGCCGACCGGGCCAGCGGTGGCCAGTGAGTCTTCGGTGTCGCCGGGCCTGAACGCTGACGACACTGCGCGTATCGAACTGCAGCTCGGTCGCATGCCGCGTGGCTCTGTCGATGTCGCGCATCGGTGCGAGTGCGGATCGCCCACAGTCGTCAAGACACTCCCGCGACTGCCCGATGGCACGCCATTTCCGACCACGTATTACATGACCTGCCCGCGACTGAGCTCCGCAATCGGCACTCTGGAGAGCAGCGGCATGATGCGCGAGATGGAAGCGCGTCTCGGTACCGATGACGAGCTTGCCGCCGCGTATCGCGCCGCGCACGAGTCGTACCTCGAGACCCGTTACGCCATGGGAGATGTCGAGGAGATTCACGGCATCAGTGCGGGTGGTATGCCTGATCGAGTCAAGTGCCTGCATGTGCTTGCCGCGCATTCCCTCGCGGCCGGCCCGGGCGTGAATCCCCTGGGCGACGAGGTGCTCGCGGCTCTTGAGCCGTGGTGGCGCACCTCGCCCTGCTCGCAGCTCGCATGACCCGCGTCGCCGCAATCGACTGCGGTACCAATGCATTACGACTGCTCGTCGCCGATGTCGATGACTCCGGGGCTCTCACTGACGTAGTGAGACTCATGCGTACTGTCCGCCTCGGTGAGGGGGTCGATTGCACCGGTGAATTCTCCTCAGCAGCACTCGAGCGCACCTTCGCGGTCTGCGATGAGTACGCCGCGATGATCGGATTACATGGTGTGGCGCGGTCGCGATTCGTCGCGACGTCAGCGAGCCGTGATGTCTCCAATCGCGCGCAATTCGTCGAGGGTGTCATCGCCCGCATGGGTATCGCGCCTGAGGTTATCGAGGGAACAGAGGAAGCGGGACTCTCCTACGAGGGCGCGACTCGGTCACTCACCGGTGTCGTCGCCCCGGCGCTTGTCGTCGATATCGGCGGCGGCTCGACCGAGTTCGTGCTGGGTGAGCAATCCGTCAGCGTGAACATCGGCTGCGTGCGAATGACCGAGCGCCACCTGCGATCCGATCCGCCGACTGAGGCAGAGATCGATCTGGTGCGTGCTGATCTTGCCGAGGCAATGCGCCGGGCGGGGGAGTCCGTCGATCTTCATGCGGCCGGCGTGTCGCGCGGCAAGAAGGAGCATAAGAT
>JBJSWO010000225.1:0-4639 GCA_046085905.1 Actinomycetes bacterium
CGCAATCGGATCGATCGGTGCGTTGCCGGCACCGGTGCGATGGAGCTGGATCAGGTATGCGCGCTGGCTGTAGCGATAGCCAGATGCGCGCTCTGCATCGACGGCCAACGGTCCGGTGCCGGCTGCGAGGGCATTGGCATATGACTGGAGTGCGGCGTAGGTCGTGATGACCTCGGGGACACCATCGCGAGGCTCGGCCGGGGCGGGCTCGGGTGCTATCTCGGCGATCTCGTCGCGCGTGTCGAGACTGCCGTCGTCGATGACGTCGCCCATCACGCGCGCGTGCGGCGGCGGGCGCTGCCGACGTGCGAAATCCCGGTCGGCATCGGAGCGAGTCCGGCAGCCTGGGCCATCACGTCGATCCAGGCATGAACATGCCGATCCATGGTCTCGGGAACGGAGAGCCCGTCGATCTCCAGGGGAGTCCAGGATGCGCGAATCTCCACGAACGACTCTGCGGGCCGGTCGGACATTGAGCCGAAGGAAGCCCCGGACGTCACGGTCACGGTGCCCCCAACATGCGTGCCTACTGCGCCGGCACCTGACATGGCATCGACCAGCCAGGTCCAGGCAACCTCCTGGAGCATGGGATCCGTTGCCACATCGTGCTCGAGCTCAGCGCGAGCGAAGACCACGGCACGGAAGGTGCCGTCCCACTCATCGACGCCATCGGGGTCATGAAGGAGAACGAATCGGCCCGAGGCGCGATCATCATCAAGATCGGCCATCTCGGCGGTGATGGCCACTGCGTGCGGCGCCAGGCGCGAAGGAGCGGGCCCTTCCTCGATAGTGAATTCGGGACGAATGGAGGCCGATCTCACGCGTGCCAACGCATCGGTGAAGGCATCAGCGGCGGCGTCAACGGGTCTCACCTTTGCAGGCTATTGGGAGCGAGCCTGCCCGGCCGGGACTGACGCGCCGTCGCCCTAGGGTGGGGCCATGGCCGCCGCACTCTCGCTTCTCTCCGCGCTGATGTGGGGCACGGCCGATTTCCTCGGAGGCGTGAGCGCGCGGAAGCGGTCTGCTGTTGCCATCTACCTGGGCTCCCAGGCCTTCGGCTTCGCTCTGCTGCTCACCGTCGTGCTGATTCGCGGCGACTGGCATGCACCCCTCGGCTACCTCTGGTGGGGGATCGGCCTGGGCATCTCGGGCCTGATCTCCATGGTCGCCTTCTACCGGGCACTGGCCCTCGGGCCCATGGGCCTCGTGTCGCCACTCGTGGCAGTTGCGGTCGTGGTGCCGGTTGCCGTGGGCGTTGTCTCGGGGGAGGTGCCGAGTGGCATGGAGATCGCTGGTATCGCCGTTGCCTTCATCGGGGTACTCCTGGCAAGCGGGCCGGAGCTCACGGGTGCCGAAAGCGTTAAACCTCTGGTCTACACCGCGGTTGCCGCTGCCGGCTTCGGACTCCTGTATGTCGGGATGGCCAAGGGCAGCGAGACGAGCCCGTCGATGACGATGCTCACCTACCGCGCGACGTCGATGGTGATCCTTCTCATCGCCCTGGTCGCGGTTCGCAGTAGCGGCGGGATCACGCGAGCCGACATCCCGATCCTCGCGGCCGTCGGAGTGCTGGATGCCTCGGCGAATCTCCTGTTCGGCATCGCGAGCACGCTGGGCATGCTGTCGACTACCTCAGTGCTCAGTTCGCTCTACCCCGTGGTGACAGCGGTGCTCGCGGCGATCGTGCTGCGCGAGAGACTTCGACCGATCCAGTACGCAGGGGTGACGGTTGCCATGGTCGGTGTCGTGCTGCTGAGTGCAGGCGGTGTGTGATCACTCTCCCTCGGGCGCAAACCTCACGCTGATCGAGTTGATGCAGTAGCGCTGATCGGTAGGAGTCCCGTAGCCCTCGCCCTCGAACACGTGACCGAGATGTCCTCCGCACGTTGCGCAACGGACCTCGGTGCGCACGCGCCCGAGTGAGGCATCCTCGAGGTAGATCACCGAGTCGCCGGCCAATGGTGAGTAGAAGCTCGGCCACCCGCAGTGCGAGTCGAACTTCGTGGAGCTCTCGAACAACGCGGCGCCGCAGGCACGGCATGCGTAGGTGCCCACCGCCTTGTTGTCGGTGTACTCGCCGACGAACGGCGCCTCGGTCCCGGCCTCGCGCAGGACGTGATACTCCAGCGGGGTGAGCTGCGCACGCCATTGCTCCTCGGTGCGCGCGACCTCATAGGTGCCACCGTCAGGACGGGTTGAGCCTGCTCGAGCCGGGGTGTCATGTGTCATGGCCTCAGGCTAAGCCAGATCCGGCATCTCGTCAGCGCGGCGCCAGCCGGCCGGGTTCATGTGCTGACACGATGGTCGCTCGGCCGTGAATGAGCGAAGGGCAGGCAGTGACCGAGATTCTCGATACCAGGGGTGCATGGCTCAGTCGCGAAGAGCTCGACTCTGCGCGCGAGCGTCTGCCCATCGTGTACGTCGACGCGGTGCCGGTGCGCACTGACACACAGGGGCAGGTCATATCGATCGGGCTGCTGCTGCGCGGCATGCCCGATGGCAGCATCTCGCGCGCAATTGTCTCCGGCCGCGTCCTGTACGGCGAACGCATCCGTGATGCTCTGGTGCGTCACCTCGAGAAGGATCTCGGCCCGGTGGCGCTGCCTCGCATCCCCGCGTCGCCCCAGCCCTTCACTGTCGTCGAGTACTTCCCCGACGCGGAAGTGACCGGTTTCCATGATCCGCGACAGCACGCCGTGTCGCTCGCATTCATCGTTCCGTGCGGTGGTGACTGCTCTCCGTCCCAGGATGCTCTCGACCTCGTCTGGGTCTCACCCATGGAGGTCACGTCACCTGACTTCGAGCTGGAGATGTCCGGTGGGCAGGGCAGGCTCGTACGCATGGCGCTCGCGCACTGCGGCTTGCTTCCGTGAGTCAGGCCCCGCGCGGCGGAAAGCTCGCCTGGCGCTTCTCGCCCTTGGCAGCCAGCGCTTCGGCGAGATCCGGCAGCCCGAATGAGACCTTCATCATGGCCAGCGACTCGTCGACGGACTGAGGCAGGCTCTGATCTGATACGCGCAGCAGCTGCCCCTTCATCGCTGCGATGGCTGCGGGGGAGCAGTTGTCGGCGATGTCACGGGCCCATTCCATCGCTCGAGCCAGGGGATCCTCCGCGATCTCGTTGACGAGGCCGATGCGAAGTGCCTCGGTCGCGTCGAGCGCTCGACCGGAGATCAGGATTTCCGTGGCATTTCCGTACCCGACAAGACGAGGAAGCAGCCAGGCGATGCCGTATTCGGCCACGAGCCCGAGTCGGCTGAAGGTCGTGCCCATGCGCACGCCTGACCCGATGATGCGCATGTCCGAGCAGGTGGCGAGGACGAAGCCGATGCCCGCGCACGCGCCGTTGATCGCGGTGACGACGGGCGTGCCGATGAGCAGCGCGCGGAACGGCAGGGTTTCGACCGACTGCTCGTCGACGTATTTATTGAGGCCGGCGGTGCCCTCCGCGAGAACCGACAGGTCAGCGCCGGCGCAGAAGCCCTTGCCGGCACCGGTGACCACGATGACCCTGACGTCAGGATCAGCATCAGCGCGTTGCAGCAATTCGGCATACAGCTCGCCCATGCCGGGCAGCATGGCGTTCATGCGGTCGGGGCGATTGAGCGTGATCGTGGCGATGCCGTCAGCAGTGGAGTAGAGGATCTCGTCAGCCATGGGAGGGAGTCTGGCACCACCGTGGGTGCGATCGGGGTGGGATCCCTGTGACGTTGCCCTCGCCGTGAACAGATTGCCCCTCGTGCCGAGTATGAATACCCCCGCGGATCTGAGAGGCTGACGGGGTGACCGCCCTCGCTGATGACATCCGTACCCAGAACCTCCTGCGGGAGCTCGAGCCCGTTGTCGAGACCGAGCTCAACCGGCACCTGTCTATGGCCAAGGAATGGTTCCCGCACGAATACGTTCCGTGGGGCGAGGGAGTCAATTTCAGCGGGGTGCTCGCAGGCAAGGATTGGACTCCCGAGGAACAGCGCTTCAGCGAGGCAGCTCGCACCAGCCTGGTGATCAACCTGCTGACCGAGGACAACCTCCCGAGCTATCACCGCGAGATCGCCACGTACCTCGGGCGAGATGGAGTCTGGGGAGAGTGGATCGGCCGCTGGACTGCGGAGGAAGGGCGCCACGGCATTGCGATCCGCGACTACCTCACCGTCACGCGATCCGTGGATCCCGTCGCACTCGAGCGGGCTCGCATGACCCACATGACCGAGGGCTTCGAGGCCATTCATCCCGGCGCGATCTCAGGTCTCGCCTATGTCTCCTTCCAGGAGCTGGCCACTCGCGTCTCGCACCGCAATACCGGTGCCGCGACCGGTGACCCGATCGCCAAGCAACTCTTCGCTCGCATCGCGACCGACGAGAACCTGCACATGGTGTTCTACCGGAACGTCATGGAAGCGATCTTCGAGCTGGAGCCGGATCAGGCCATGGTGGCCGTGCTCAACAACGTTCGTGACTTTGCCATGCCGGGCCATGGCATCGAAGGCTTTGGGCGCAAGGCGGTCGAGATCGCCGTGGCCGGCATTTACGACCTGCGCCAGCACAAGGACGACGTCGTGATGCCTGTGCTGCGCAAGTGGAGAGTTTTCGAGCGCGAGGACTTCGGCGCCGAGGGCCAGCGGGCGCGCGACGAACTGGC
>JBJSWO010000226.1:0-6102 GCA_046085905.1 Actinomycetes bacterium
GTCATGATCCTGATCGTCATCAGTGGAATCATCCTCGTATTCAACGGGGCGATCAGCGCGATCATGCTGCGCGATGACATCAACATCGTGTTCTCGCTGGTCCTGATCATCCTGGGCCTGATCTACCTGGCCGTTGCCGGAGCACTCGGCCGCGGCAACCGCGGAGCCCGGATGCTCATTGCGGCGGTCACCGTCATCTCGCTGATCGTCGGCGTGGTGGGCCTGTTCTCGGGCAACGTCTGGACGGCCATCATCCAGATCGCCATCGCCGTGATCATTCTGCTGGTGCTCTTCAGCCGAAAGGCCAGTGCCTTCTTCGGCTAGATCGACGTGACGTGAAGGGCCGGTGGATCTCAATCCACCGGCCCTTCACTATTCGTCCACCTCTCTGGGACACAATGGCGACATGATCCGCGGACTCGGGCTCTATACGCCCTCAGAGGCGATCGACATCATGGACGTCCGCACTTGGGAGCAGCCCGGTGACGGTGCCGTCGCCGATAAGCTGCGCGAGATCCACTCTCGTTGCACCCTGACCGAGTCGGCATTCGTCTGGATCGGGCTCTTCGAGCCGACCAAGGCTGAGCTGCAGATCGTGGCCGAGGAGTTCTCTCTCGCGCCTTTGCTCGTGGAGGATGCTGCGAATCCGGCCCAGCGCCCGAAGTTCGAGCTCGATGACCGCGGACACGGCCTGGTGATCATGAAGGTTCTCGAGTACGTCGAGAGCACCTCTGACGTCAACACCGGTCAGCTCGCAGCCTTCATCGGCGAGGATTACGTCATCACCGTGCGTTTCGGACAGATTGGCGATCTGCGCGAGATTCGAACGCGGATCCAGGGGAGTGCGAGTCTCCGCGCGATCGGTCCGCTCGGGGTTCTCTACGCGCTGATGGATGCCATCGTCGATGACTACGTCGCTGTCTCCGAGGAGGTGTCAATAGACATCGAGAATCTGGAGACGCAGGTCTTCTCCTCCGACTACTCGCAGAGCAGCGTGGATCAGATCTACCGACTCAAGCGAGAGAACGTCGAGACAAGACGCGCCACGGCACCGCTCACGCCCATTGCCCAGCACCTCACCGCACGCCAGATTCCCTGGGTTCCCAGCGAACTCGACGGTCATTTCCGTGATATCGGTGACCACATCCTGCGAGTCTCCGACGCGGTGGAGTCGGCAGATAACCTGCTCATGACCCTGCTCATGGCCTCGACCTCGCTGCAGGATCTCCAGCAGAACCAGGACATGCGCAAGATCTCCGGCTGGGTCGCGATCGCGGCGGTGCCCACCATGATCGCCGGCATCTATGGGATGAACTTCGACTTCATGCCCGAGCTGCATCAGCCGTGGGGCTATCCATTGGTGCTGGCCGTGATGGGCGGTTCGTGCTTCGCGATCTACCGCGCATTCAAGCGTTCCGGCTGGCTCTGAGCTCTCGGCTCAGATGAGCAGGCGGGAGATCTCCTTCAGCCGCCTGGGATTGAGCGTGAACCAGGCCCAGGTGCCGCGCTGTTCGCGAGTGAGCACGCCGGCAGCAGTCAGGATTCGCAGGTGGTGGCTGATCGTGGGCTGACTGAGCCCCATGGCATCGGTGAGATCGCAGACGCATGCCTCGCAGTTCGCGCTCGCGCGAATGAGCGAGATCAACTGCAGTCGTGCCGGATCTGCAACTGCCTTGAGCAGCACGGCGAGATCCTCGGCGTTCTCGCGGCTCATCGGCTCGGAGGCCCCCGGGGCGCAGCAGGCCTGGGACGGAGTTGCCAGCGGAAGATCCGCGAGTACCCGCGGACGCGCCTTGGTCGCCATGTCAGCCCCTGTTCACCCGAATGTCACTTCATCGATGCCTGTCTATATTGACAGCCATCGATCTATTTGGCAAGGATGGGGCATCGTCCATCGGAGGTTCACATGTCACGCGTCCAACTCGCCCTCAACGTCTCCAACCTCGAGGCATCCATTGAGTTCTACTCGAAGATGTTCGGCACCACGCCGCACAAGCTGCGCCCGGGCTACGCGAACTTCTCGATCTCCGAGCCGCCGCTGAAGCTGGTCCTGATCGAGACGCCCGATGACGTGCGAGGCAACGGCGCTGCCGGAGCGCTCAATCACCTCGGCGTCGAGGTCGACTCCATCGACGACGTCAATGCCGCCGCGATTCGCCTGACCGAGCAGGGCATGGCCACTCTCGAGGAGCGCGGCACCGACTGCTGCTACGCGATCCAGGACAAGGTGTGGGTGCATGACCCCGCTGGTGCTCCGTGGGAGTTCTACACCGTGACCGACGACAACCCCGTCGGCACCAGCACCCTTACCTCGCTCAAGCTCGCCGAGAGCGGTGGCGCCTGCTGCGCACCCGGGCAGTGCTGATGAGTCAGACCGCTCAGCTCGATCCGGACGAAGCAGCCGTCATCGGCCGCCTCTCCACTCTCGACCGCTTCCTGCCGCTCTGGATCGGCATCGCCATGGTGCTCGGCCTGCTGCTCGGCCGCGTGCTGCCGGGAATGCAGGGCGCCCTCGACTCCGTCAAGGTCGACGGCACGAGCCTGCCGATTGCCATTGGCCTGATGGCGATGATGTATCCCGTTCTCGCGCGCGTGAAGTACGAGGAGATGGGGCATCTCACCGGCGATCGGCGAATGCTGGGCCTCTCGCTGGTCATGAACTGGGTCGTCGGCCCCGCGCTCATGTTCGCCCTTGCCTGGATCTTCCTGCCCGACAACCCCGCATTCCGCACCGGGCTCATCGTCATCGGCCTTGCGCGCTGCATCGCCATGGTGCTGATCTGGAATGACCTCGCCTGCGGCGATCGCGAGGCCGGCGCGCTGCTCGTCGCCATCAACTCGGTGTTCCAGATCCTCGGCTACGCGCTGCTCGGCACCTTCTACCTGGCGATCCTGCCCGGCTGGCTCGGCCTCGACTCGCAGAACGTCGAGTTCTCGACCTGGCTGATCACCAAGGCAGTGCTGGTGTTCCTCGGCATCCCGCTGGTGGCCGGCTACCTGACGCGGCGCATCGGAGTCGCGAAGAAGGGGCGCCAGTGGTACGACGACGTGTTCGCCCCGAAGATCGCCCCCATCGCGCTCTGGGGCCTGCTCTTCACCATCGTGATTCTCTTCGCGCTGCAGGGCAACACGATCACGGGTGATCCGGGAGCAGTCGTGAAGATCGCCATTCCGCTGATCATCTACTTCGCGATCATGTGGTTCGTCTCCATGGCGGCCTCGCGCGCACTCGGCCTGAGCTACCCGCGCTCTGCCACGGTGGCCTTCACAGCCGCCGGCAATAACTTCGAGCTGGCCATCGCCGTCTCCATCGCAGTGTGGGGAGTCACTTCCGGCCAGGCGCTCACCGGAGTCGTCGGTCCGCTGATCGAGGTACCCGCCCTCGTCGCTCTCGTCTACGTCTCCCTCTGGCTCCGCAGGAAGTGGCGCTGGAGTACCTCCACCCCGACAAGTCAGGAAGTCTCGTGATGTCCAAGCCCTCTGTCCTCTTCGTGTGCGTGCACAACGCCGGTCGCTCGCAGATGGCCGCCGCGTATCTCTCCCATCTAGGTCGCGGTCGTGTCGAGGTGCTCAGCGCCGGCTCGGCTCCCGCCAACTCGGTGAACCCTGCAGTGGTGGAGGCAATGCTCGAGGAGGGCATTGATATCAGTGCCGAGGTACCCAAGGTGCTGACTACCGAAGCGGTGAAGGAGTCCGACGTCGTCATCACCATGGGCTGCGGAGATGTCTGCCCGATCTTCCCCGGCAAGCGCTACGAGGACTGGGTGCTCGAGGATCCGGCAGGTCAGGGTGTCGAGGCAGTGCGCCCTATCCGTGACGAGATCAAGCGCCGCATCAACGAGCTTCTCGACGACCTGCTCGACTAGGCCTGCGGCGCTGATGCTGCGTCGAGCAGGCTCAGGTCATCGGCAGTGAGGGTCACGCTCGACATCGCGAGTAGGTCGGGCAGCTGCGAGACCACGCGAGCGCTGGCGATGGGCGTAGCGATGGTCGGCTGCGCGGCCAGCCACGCGAGCGCGATGGTCGTGAGACTCACGCCGTGGGTGGCGGCGACGACGTCCATCGCCGCGAGCACCTTCGGTCCATTGCCGTCGAGGTAGACCTCGGCGCCGGCAGCGCGGCCGCTCTCGGTCTCTCCCTTCGCGCGGTACTTGCCGGTGAGGAAGCCCTTGGCCAGTGAGTAGTAGGGCAGGCTGACGAGATTGTTGCGCTCGACCACATCACGGAGTGCGCCTTCGTAGGCGCCGCGCTCGACGAGGTTGTAGAGATTCTGCAGGGCGACGAACTTCGTGAGGCCGTTGGCGCCAGCGACGTCGAGGGCAGACTGCAGGCGTTCGGCCGAGTAGTTCGACGCGGCAATCGCGCGCACCTTGCCGGCCTTCACCAGGCCGTCGAATGCTGTCATGGTCTCGAGCTGATCAGTATCGGGGTCGTCCTTGTGCGCGTAGTACAGATCGATGTAGTCGGTCTGCAGGCGACGCAGCGAGTTGTCGACAGCCGTGACGATGTTCTCGGCGGTAAGAGCGGTATGGCCGGGGAGCATGCCGACCTTGGTAGCGATGACGACCGACTCGCGGTTGCCGCGTGCCTTCATCCAGTTGCCGAGGATGGTCTCGGACTCGCCGCCCGAGTTGCCCGGGATCCAGTGCGAGTAGGCATCGGCAGAGTCGATGAAGTTGCCGCCGCCGGCCACGTAGGCATCGAGAACCTCGAAGGATTCCTGCTCATTGGCTGTCCAGCCGAAGGTGTTGCCGCCCAGGCACAGGGGCGAGACGGCGAGGCCGGAAGTTCCGAGAATCATCATGGCCACATTGTGTCGCACGGGCAGGTTGGCTGGGCGGGTAGGAGAGTGACCTGCGTGACATGATGACGCCATGGCTGACCAATACGTCCCTGATTCCGGCCGCTACGACGGCCGCATGCCCTACCGCCGCTGCGGCCGCAGCGGGCTGAAGCTTCCGGTCGTCTCGCTGGGCTTCTGGCACAACTTCGGTGATGACAAGCCGCTGGCCACCCAGCGCGCGATCATGCATCGGGCATTCGACCTTGGCATCACTCACTTCGATCTCGCGAACAACTACGGCCCGCCGTACGGTTCGGCCGAGATCAATGCCGGTCGGATCCTCGCCGAGGACTTCTCCGACCTGCGCGATGAGCTCGTCATCTCGAGCAAGGCCGGGTGGGATATGTGGCCCGGGCCGTACGGCGACCTCGGCTCGCGCAAGTACATCCTCGCCAGCCTCGACCAGAGCCTCGACCGTCTCGGGCTCGACTACGTCGACATCTTCTACCACCACCGCCCCGACGAGGAGACTCCGCTCGAGGAGTCGATGGGCGCTCTCGCGACCGCCGTTGCCTCGGGCAAGGCCCTCTATGTCGGTATCTCCTCCTACTCGCCGAGCCGTACCCGCGATGCCGCGGCGATCCTGCGCGAGATGGGGGTGCCGCTGCTGATTCACCAGCCGTCGTACTCGATGCTCAATCGCTGGATCGAGGGCGGCCTGCTCGACGTGCTCGAGGAGGTCGGCGCAGGCGCGATCACGTTCAGCCCACTGGCTCAGGGCGTGCTGACCGATCGCTACCTCAACGGCATTCCGGCTGACTCGCGGGCTGCGCAGAACAAGAGCCTGTTCGGCGATCACCTCTCCGACGAGAACATCGAGCGCGTGCGCTCGCTCGCGGCGATCGCTGCCGAGCGCGGGCAGTCGATGGCGCAGATGGCTGTCGCCTGGACCTTGCGTGACCCGCGTGTCACCTCGACTCTTCTCGGCGCGAGCAGCGTCAAGCAGCTCGACGACACCGCGGCTGCGGTGAGCAACCTGTCGTTCAGCGACGACGAGCTCGCCCGCATTGACCAGTACGCCATCGACGGTGACCTCAACCTGTGGGGAGCGCAGTCGCTCATCCCCTAGGGGTGACCGCGCGCACCTGATCACGATGGGTACCACCCGCGTACGCCTGCTGCTCGTGCTCGCCGTGATCGCGGGCGTGCTGGGTTACGCCGTGGTCACCGTGATCGCGGATCAGACCGGGCGAGTCATCCAGGTGCCGTGGCTCGCCGCGGCGACTCTGTGGGTTCTCGCGGCGAGCCACGGCACCTGG
>JBJSWO010000227.1:0-5894 GCA_046085905.1 Actinomycetes bacterium
GCGGCGGTCCCGGCGGATACGAGGCGGCCCTCGTGGCACGGGCCTCGGGCGCCGAGGTCACCATCATCGATCGCGATGGGCTGGGCGGCTCGGCGGTGCTCACCGACTGCGTGCCTAGCAAGACCCTGATCGCGACCTCCAATGTGATCGCGAGTGCGGCCCATAGCGCCGAGCTCGGAGTTCGCGTCAATGGCGCGGAACCGGAACCGGGCCAGATCGGCGTCGACCTCGTAGTGGTCAACGAGCGCATCCGTGCACTGGCGGCGGCTCAGAGCGACGATATCGCCGAGAAGATGGCCACAGAGGGCATCAGCGTGATCCGCGGCCGCGGCCGCCTCACCGGCCCTGATTCGGTGCTGGCACTCGACGAGGCCGGGCGCATGACCCAGCTGCATGCCGATGTCATCCTGATCGCCACCGGCGCCCGCCCCCGCGTGCTCGAGACCGCGCTGCCGGACGGAGAGCGCATTCTCACCTGGGAGCAGGTGTACGACCTGCTCGACCTTCCCGAACGGCTCATCGTGGTGGGCTCCGGCGTCACCGGCGCCGAGTTCGCCGGGGCGTATCACGCACTGGGCAGCAACGTCGTGCTCGTGTCCAGTCGCGATCGAGTCCTGCCGGGCGAGGATCCCGATGCCGCGCAGGTACTCGAGGATGTCTACGCACGTAACGGGCTCGAGGTCATGAGCCACAGTCGCGCTATCGCCGCGCGACGCACCGAGACCGGTGTCGAGGTCGAGCTGGAGGACGGCCGCATCGTGACCGGCTCGCACGTGCTGATGGCCGTGGGCTCACTGCCCAACACCGACGACCTCGGCCTCGAGGATGCCGGTGTCACTGTCGACGACCGTGGCTTCATCGTCGTCGACCGCGTGTCACGCACATCCGTCCGCGGCATCTACGCCGCAGGCGACTGCACGGGCGTGATGATGCTCGCATCGGTAGCAGCCATGCAGGGTCGTATTGCTATGTCTCACGCCCTCGGCGATGCCGTCGCCCCCCTCGAGCTCACGCACGTCTCGAGCACGGTCTTCAGCAGCCCGGAGATCGCGACTGTCGGCCTGACCCAGCGCGATCTCGACAACGGGGTCTTCCGCGGCGATGCCTTCCTCCTGCCCCTGTTCACGAACGCCCGTTCGAAGATGGAGGGCCAGCACGATGGCTTCGTGAAGATCCTGTGCCGCCGTGGCACTCGCACGGTTGCCGGAGCGGTCGTGGTCAGCGAGAACGCCAGCGAACTGATCCACGCACTGACCCTGGCGGTCGAGCAGCGACTCACGGTCGATGAGCTCGCCACCACGTTCACCGTGTACCCGAGCCTGTCGGGGTCAGTTGCCGAGGCCGCTCGCCGGCTGCACGTGAACGCGGAGCACTGATGCCCGGCGTGCGGGCAGCTGAGGCTGCGGCCGATATCGCGGCTCGCAGCGGCGCCCCCACGCATGACATCGCGATCGTGCTGGGCTCCGGCTGGTCCGAGGCTGCCGATGCCCTCGGCTCCCCCGACTTCGAATGCCGGATCGACTCCGTTCCGCACTTCAGCGCCCCTGCGGTCGCCGGGCATGGGGGCCGACTGCGAAGTGTCGCGATCGACGGTCGACGCGTGCTGGTCTTCCTCGGCCGCACGCATCTGTACGAGGGCCGCGGCACTGAAGCAGTGACTCATTCGGTGCGCACCGCTGCCGCCTGCGGCGCTCGATCGGTGATTCTCACCAACGCCGCGGGCTCGCTGGTGACCGCGTGGGCACCCGGCACCGCGGTGCTCATCAGCGACCATCTCAACCTGACCGGCGACTCCCCCTTGACCGGTCCGCAGTTCGTCAGCATGACCGACGCGTACTCGCCCGGGCTGCGGGCGATTGCGCTCGACCGGTTCCCCTCGATGCCCGAAGGTGTCTACGCACAACTTCGCGGGCCCATGTACGAGACGCCGGCGGAGATTCGCATGCTGCGCACCCTGGGTGCCGATCTCGTCGGCATGAGCACCGCGCTCGAGACGATTGCCGCGCGCGCCGCAGGGCTCGAGGTGCTGGGAATCTCCCTGGTGACCAATCTGGCTTCGGGCATCACCGGTGAGCCACTCGACCACGCCGAGGTGCTGGCCACGGGCCAGGCATCCGCACGACGCCTCGGCGCCATGCTGTCCGAGATCGTGCGCGCGATCTAGCCGGCGAGCTCCGCGCGCAACGCTGCGTACCCGGGCTTGATGCGCTCGTTGATGATCGCCAACCGCTCGTCGAACGGGATGAATGCGCTCTTCATCGCGTTGACAGTGAACCACTGCATGTCATCGAGCGTGTACCCGAATGCCTCGTGCAACAGCGCGAACTCCCGCGACATCGACGTGCCGGACATCAAGCGGTTGTCGGTATTCACGGTGACCCGGAAGCCCAGTCGGCGCAACAGGCCGATGGGGTGCTCGGCAATACTCGGCGCCGCGCCAGTCTGGACATTCGAGCTCGGGCACATCTCGAGCGGGATTCGACGGTCACGCACGTAAGCCGCCAGTCGCCCGAGGGTTGCCGTGCCATCGGGACTCACGTCGATGTCATCGACGATGCGCACGCCATGACCGAGTCGATCGGCGCCGCACCACTGGATGGCCTCCCAGATCGAGGGCAGGCCGAACGCCTCCCCGGCGTGAATCGTGAAGTGGGAGTTCTCGCGCTGGAGGTAGTGGAAGGCATCGAGATGGCGGGTGGGCGGATAGCCGGCCTCTGCCCCGGCGATATCGAATCCGACGACTCCGCGATCGCGATACGCGATCACGAGCTCGGCTACCTCGCGCGCATTCGAGGAGGTACGCATGGCCGTCAGCAGGGTGCCGATGCGAATCCAGTGGCCTGCGGCCTCGGCCGCATCGATTCCGTCGACGAAGCCGGCGAGCACGGCATCGATGACCTCGTGCATGGTGAGGCCGCGAGTCAGGTGCAGCTCGGGTGCGAACCGCACCTCGGCGTAGACCACGCCGTCAGCCGCGAGATCAATGGCGCACTCTCGCGCGACACGGCGCAGGGCCGATGCCGTCTGGGTCAGCGCCACGGTGTGCGCGAAGGTCTCGAGGTAGCGCTCCAGTGAGCCCGAGGAGGCCGCCTCCGAGAACCACGTGCCCAAGGACTCCGGGGCCGACGCCGGCAGGCTGTCGTAGCCGACCTCGGCAGCGAGCTCGAGCAGCGTCTGAGGGCGAACCCCGCCATCGAGATGATCGTGCAGCACGACCTTGGGCGCGCGGCGAAAGACGTCCGTGGGCAGTGCGGGCGCGCCGCTCGAAGTCATGCCTCGAATCTACCCCCAGCGGCTAGTGTCCGAGGGTGCTGAGCATTCTCTTTGGAATCCTGACGGCCTGCTGCTTCGCCTCGGGCACCCTGGCCTCCTCGCGAACCGTGCGCACCATCGGGCCGTACTCGACTATCGCCGGCATCATGCTCGTCGGCCTGCTGATCACGATGCCCTTCCTGTTCATCGCGGGCGTGCCCGAGCAGCTCGATCTCACCAGCGGCCTGTGGCTTGCCGCCGGCGGGCTCGGCAACCTGGTCGGCCTCGTCCTCGCTTACTCGGCATTGAAAATCGGCAAGGTTGGCGTGGTCGCCCCGATTCTGTGCACTGAGGGAGCAATCGCCGCAGTTATCTCGGCCCTGACCGGCGAGGCCCTTGCCGTCACCACGACCTTCATCCTGGTGGCCATCGTCGCCGGTGTCGTCCTGGCGGCGGTCGCGCCCGACCCTGAGCCACTCGCGCATGAGCAGCCGCTGAAGGCCGCCGTCATCGCCACCCTAGGCGCCCTGGCCTTCGGGATCGGCCTCTTCGCTCCCGGCCATCTCAGCGGTGACATGCCGATCTCCTGGATCCTCCTGCCTGCTCGCCTTTTCGGCGTCATCGCGCTCCTGATTCCCCTTCTTCTCACCCGAAGGTTCCGCATGACCAAGCAGGCTGCGCCGCTCGTGATCCTGACCGGCTTTACCGAGGTCATCGGCTTCACCTTCTACTCACTCGGCGCAGCCACCAGCGTGGCTATCACCGCGGTGCTCGCCTCGCTCTTCGCCCCGATAGCCGCGATCGCGGCCTTCTTCCTGTTCAGGGAACGCCTCGGCCGGCTTCAGGTGGCCGCCGTTGCCGTGATTGTCGCCGGCGTGGTCGCCCTGACCGTCGCCATCAACTGAGCGAGCCCGCCCCCGAAGGGACGGGCTCCGCATGAGTGCTGACTACAGCGCGTCGATGGGGCTGTAGGTGCCCCAGACCTCGCGCAGGGCATCGCAGACCTCGCCGACAGTCGCCTTGGCCTTGAGGGCGTCCTTCATCGGGTAGAGCAGGTTGGCATCGCCTGACGCCGCATCGCGGATGGCGGCGAGGCAGCGCTGCACCTCGTCGTTGTCGCGCTCGGCTCGCAGCTTCGCGAGGCGCGCGGCCTGCTCGGCACCTATCGCCGGGTTCACGCGCAGCGGGTCGTAGTGCTCCTTGCCGTCGATCGTGAACTTGTTGACGCCCACCACGATGCGCTCGCCGGAGTCGGTCTCGCGCGTGACCTGGTAGGCCGAGTTCTCGATCTCGGACTTCTGGAAGCCCTGCTCGATGGCCGCGACCGCGCCGCCCATGTCGGCGATGCGCTCGATAAGCGCGGTAGCCGCCTGCTCGATGTCGTCGGTCAGTGACTCGATGACATAGGAACCGGCAAACGGATCGACCGTGTCGCACACGTCGGTCTCGTAGGCGAGAACCTGCTGAGTACGCAGCGCAAGGCGAGCGGCCTTCTCGGTCGGGAGCGCAATGGCCTCGTCGAAGGAGTTGGTGTGCAGCGACTGAGTGCCGCCGAGCACGGCCGCGAGGCCCTGGATCGCCACGCGCACGAGATTGACCTCGGGCTGCTGGGCGGTGAGCTGAACGCCTGCGGTCTGGGTGTGGAAGCGCAGCATCCACGACTTCGGATTCTTCGCGCCGAACTGGTCGCGCATGATGCGCGCCCACATCCGGCGGGCGGCGCGGAACTTCGCTACCTCTTCGAGAATCGTGGTGCGCGAGACGAAGAAGAAGGCCAGGCGCGGGGCGAACTCGTCGACATCCTGACCGGATGCCACGGCAGCCTTCACGTACTCGATGCCGTCGGCCAAGGTGAAGGCGATCTCCTGCACGGGAGTCGCACCCGCCTCGGCCATGTGGTACCCCGAGATCGAGATGGTGTTCCACTTCGGGATCTCATTGCGGCAGTAGGTGAAGATGTCCGTGATGAGTCGAAGCGACTGCGCCGGCGGGTAGATGTAGGTGCCGCGGGCGATGTACTCCTTGAGCACGTCATTCTGGATCGTGCCGTTGAGGGCCGACGCCGGTACTCCCTGCTCCTCTGCGACCAACTGGTACAGCAGGAGCAGCACCGAGGCAGGGGCATTGATGGTCATCGAGGTCGAGACCTGATCAAGCGGAATGCCGTTGAACAGCAGGCGCATGTCCTCGATCGAGTCGATCGCGACGCCTACCTTGCCGACCTCGCCATTGGCCAGCGGGTGATCGGAGTCGTAGCCCATCTGGGTCGGCAGGTCGAAGGCAACCGACAGACCCGTGGTACCGGCAGCGAGCAGCTGCTTGTAACGCTCATTCGACTCCACCGCCGTGCCGAAGCCGGCGTACTGGCGCATGGTCCACGGACGACCCGTGTACATCGACGGATAGACACCGCGCGTGTACGGGAACTCGCCCGGCTGGCCGAGCTGCGTGGTGGGATCCCAGCCCGCGAGGGACTCAGGGCCGTACACCTGCTCCAGGGGAAGACCTGACTCAGTGGTGGAGCCGTTCTCGCTCACTCCTGGCCACGCACCCGGATCTTCGAGCCCAGCCAGCGGATCGGGTCGTACTTGACGTCAGCCACGCGCTCCTTGAGGGGAATGAGGGCGTTGTCGGTGATGTGG
>JBJSWO010000228.1:0-3008 GCA_046085905.1 Actinomycetes bacterium
CTTCGCGAAGACGATCAGGTCGGGCTGGACATCCCAGTTCTGGTAGGCGAACCACTTGCCGGTGCGAGCGAAGCCCGACATGGTCTCATCGGCGATGTAGACAATGCCGTACTTGTCGCACAGTGCACGCACGCCCTCGAGGTAGCAGGGCGGCGGAACGAGAATGCCGGCGGTGCCGACGACCGATTCGAGGATGATGCATGCGACCGTGCCGGGGCCCTCGAACTGGATGACCTGCTCGAGGTGCTGCAGTGCGCGCTCGGATTCCTGGATCTCGCTGTCGGCCCAGAACGAGGAGCGGTAGGCGTAAGGGCCGAAGAAGTGCACGTGCTGCGCCGCGTACTCATTCGGCCAGCGACGCGGGTCGCCGGTGGCGGCGATCGCGGCACCGGTGTTGCCGTGGTACGAGCGATAGGCGGAGAGGACCTTGTGCTTGTTCGTGTGCAGGCGAGCCATGCGGATCGCGTTCTCGACAGCATCGGCGCCGCCGTTGGTGAAGAACACCTTCGACATGTTCGGCGAGGAGAGCTCGACGATGCGCTTGGCGGCGTTGTTGCGAGCATCGTTCGCATGCTGCGGGGCGATGGTCGACAGAAGCGCGGCTTGATCCTGGATCGCCTTCACGACCTTGGGGTGCTGGTGACCGATGTTGACGTTGACCAGCTGCGAGGAGAAGTCGAGGAACTTGTTGCCGTCGTAGTCCCAGAAGTAACTGCCCTCGGCCGCTGCGATGCACATCGGCTTCAGCGCCTTCTGCGCACTCCAGGAATGGAAGACGTATTCGCGATCCATGTCGAAGACCGTCTTGCCGTAGGCGGGATCCGGCGTGTACTCCATCGAGACTCCTCTAATCGTGGTCGCGCAAATCTAACGCGCCAATAGGAAGGAGACTAGAACAGCGAATGTTCACCACACATCGGGGTGACTAATTGATGAGGTCGTGAATCGCGATCGTCGCGTTGCGGTCCTGGCCCACACCCACGGCACTGATGCGGGTCTTGGAGACTTCCTCGAGGAAGGCCACGTAGTCGCGGGCATTCTTCGGCAGGTCGGCGAGGCTCTGGGCACCCGAAATGTCCTCGGTCCAGCCCGGCAGGTACTCGTAGATCGGCTTCGCGTGATGGAACTCGGTCTGGGTCATCGGCACTTCGTCGGAGCGCACGCCGTCGACGTCGTAGGCCACGCAGACCGGGATCTGCTCGAAGCCGGTCAGGACATCGAGCTTGGTCAGGAAGATGTCGGTGAGGCCATTGACACGAGTGGCGAAGCGCGCGATCGGTGCATCGAACCAGCCGCAGCGACGCGGGCGCCCGGTGGTAACACCGCGCTCGCCGCCGATGGTGCGCAAGCGCTCGCCGTCGTCGTCGAGGAGCTCGGTCGGGAACGGGCCCGAGCCGACGCGTGTGGTGTAGGCCTTGAGGATGCCGCACACGCGGGTGATGCGTGTCGGGCCGATGCCCGAGCCGGTGCTCGCGCCGCCGGCGGTCGGGTTGCTCGAGGTGACGAACGGGTAGGTGCCGTGGTCGACGTCGAGCAGGGTGCCCTGGCCGCCCTCGAGCAGCACCACCTTGTTCTCGTCTAGCGCGTTGTTGAGCAGCAGCGAGGTATCGGCCACGTACGGGCGCAGGATCTCGGCATACTCGAGCAGGGCATCGGAGATCGCGTCGACCTCGAGGGCACGACGGTTGTAGACCTTGACCAGCACCTGATTCTTCGCGAGCAGTGCGCCCTCGACCTTCTGGTGAAGGATCGACGGATCGAAGAGGTCCTGCACGCGGATGCCCAGGCGCGCGATCTTGTCGCTGTAGGTCGGGCCGATGCCGCGACCGGTGGTGCCGATCTTCGACTTGCCGAGGAACCGCTCGGAGACCTTGTCGAGGGTGACGTGATACGGCGTGATCAGGTGCGCATTGGCGCTGATCACGAGCTTCGAGGTGTCGATGCCCTTCTCGTTGAGGCCCTTCATCTCGTGGATGAGGACCTCGGGGTCGATAACGACGCCGTTGCCGATCACCGGCACGACCTCGGGGGTCAGGATGCCGCTGGGCAGGAGGTGAAGGGCGAACTTGCGATCACCGATGACGACGGTGTGTCCGGCATTGTTGCCGCCCTGGTAACGGACGACGTAGTCAACGCGTCCTCCGAGGAGGTCCGTGGCTTTTCCCTTGCCTTCGTCGCCCCACTGGGCGCCCACAAGGACGATCGCTGGCATGGGGGAAAGGCTATCGGACCTGCGGGATCACTTACGAATCGCTCAGGCTCAGCCCTCGTCCAGGAGCCGACGCGCGATTTCGGCACCGAGCAGGTGGCCCGATAACCAGGCGCTTTCGACCTTCGGACCGTCTGCCCAGGCATCACCGGCGAGGCCGAGGAGCCTGGCTTCCTCGAGATGGAAGGGCTCCTGGTGCGCGGCCATCGGCTTCGCGAATGTCCAACGGTGGGCATCGACCCAGGCCGGCTGCTCCGTGAGGGAGAGAATCCGGCGCATGGTGGCCAGCACGAGCGGGAGCACAGATGCCGGGTCGGCGAGATGACGAGCCGCCAGCACCGGGTTCACGTGGGCCACGAGCACCGGGGCCTCGTCGCCGCGACGCGAGCCGTCATTTGCCATCCAGGTGATCACCGGATCGTCGTTGACGAACATGCCGTCGAAGTCGTCCCAGCATTGCTCGGCAAAGACTGCAGTGACGGCGATCACCGGCTCATAGGTGATGCCCGTCAACGAGGCCTCGAGCGCGGGGGTCATGAGTGCGGCATCGATGAGTCGATGCGCCTGCGCATTAGGCATGCACAGCGCGACAGCGGAGCGGCGCTCTCCATCGACGATCAGCGACGTGTCGTCTGAGGTCACGGAGGCGACGTCAATGCTCGACCAGACATCGGGAAGACGTGACGCTCCATCCGCGACGAGCGAGCGCAGGCCGCCCTTTGCCGCGAAGCGCATGGGGCCGGTGCGCACTGCCTGGACTCCGTCGCTGTCGGCAACGTGGAATGAGTCGGTCCACGGC
>JBJSWO010000229.1:0-6624 GCA_046085905.1 Actinomycetes bacterium
TGGTGTGCTGACCAAGGGTGCGCCCGGTGATCTTGCCGATGTGCGCAGCGGAGTCATCGGGGTTCAGGACGAGGGCAGCCAACTCGTCGCCCTCGCCCTCGCGCGTGCTTCGATCGTCGGTCCGGAGTCCGCCTGGCTCGACATGTGCGCAGGCCCTGGCGGCAAGGCAGCGATTCTCGAGGGGCTCGCGCTCGAGCGCGATGCCAACCTCCCCGCTGTTGAGCAGCATGCGCATCGTGCAGATCTCGTCGCCCATTCGCTCCACAGCTCGCGGTCGCACGTCATCACGGGGGATGCCACCACGAAGCCCTGGGGTACCGAGCTCTTCGATCGCGTGCTCGTCGACGTGCCCTGCACCGGCCTGGGTGCCCTGCGCCGTCGTCCCGAGTCACGCTGGAGGCGCACTCCCGAGGATCTCGCCGCTCTCGCACCGATCCAGCGCCAACTGCTCAACATCGCCATCGACTCCACGCGATCGGGCGGGGTGATCGGATATGTGACGTGCTCTCCTCATCTCGCCGAGACCGAGTTCGTGGTCTCCGATGTCCTGCGCCGGCGTGACGACGTCGTCCAGGAGGATGCCCGGGCCCTGCTGCCGGAGGTGACCGACTGCGGTGATGGTCCCGCAGTGCAGCTATGGCCGCATCGGCACGGAACGGACGCAATGTTCCTCGCGATCCTGCGCAAGAAGTAGATTCGCGGCGTGAGCCCCCGACCACCCGCGCGCGCTGCTGCCTCGCCTGAGCATCTGCGGCTGCTCGCGAAGGTCGCCCGTCTCTACTTCGAGTCGGGGCTCAAGCAGCGCGAGATCTGCGAGGCACTCCACATCTCGCAACCGCGGGTCTCGCGCCTGCTGAAGGAGGCGCAGGAGCGCGGCATCGTGCGCTCGATCGTCGAAGTGCCCGAGGGCCTGCACATCGATCTCGAGGAGCGCATCGCACGCGCCTATGGCCTGACCGACGTGATGATCGTCGATGGTGATGACGGCCGCAGCGACACCACCGCAGCGCTGGGCGGGGCCACGGCGGCGTACCTCGAGGCGACGTTGACCGGTGGCGATGTCCTCGGCATCTCGACCTGGAGCTCGACCCTGCTCGCCGCTGTCGATCGCATGCGCGTGCGCACCAGCCCGGTCGCCGAGCGAGTCATCCAGATGTTCGGTGGTGTCGGCAATCCCGACGTCCAGATGGAGGCGACGCGCCTGACCTCGCGACTGGCCGAGCTCACGGGTGCGCGGCCGGTATTCATGCCATGCGCCGCCGTGGTCTCTGATCCCTCGATCGCGTCAGCCCTGTCGAAGGACGCCGGCGTGCGCACTGTGGTCGAGCAGTGGCGCGACATCACCGTCTCCCTGGTCGGCATCGGCAGCCTCGAGCCGTCCCCGCTGCTCGCGCGCAGCGGCAATGCCATCGGTTCCACCGAGCTCGACGATCTCCGCGCACGCGGGGCAGTGGGCGATATCGCGTTGCGCTACTTCAGAGCCGACGGCAGGGAGATCAGCACTGATCTCGATGCGCGCGTCATCGGAATGACGGGTGCGCAGCTCAGGTCCGTGCCGCGTCGCATCGCCGTGGCCGGTGGCGCGCACAAGGCGGCCGCGATCCGGGCAGCCCTGCTCGGCGGCTGGGCGACGGTGCTCATCACCGACACGCGGGTGGCCGCGGAGCTGCTTGACCAGTAGCGCCCGACGGGGGAGAATATGAACATATATTCGCTACTGAATGGATATTCACCATGACCTCCGACTGGTGGCAGCGCCTGCACGCTGCTGGCCCGGCCAGTACCGCGGATATCGCGGACTTCGCCGCCGAGATCAGGCGCACCACCCTGGTGACCATCAACCGCGCGGGCCTCGGCCATATCGGCGGCGATTACTCGGTCACCGACATCCTCGCGACCCTGTACGGGCGCGTGCTGCGTGTCGATCCCTCGAACCCCGAGTGGGCTGATCGCGACCGGTTCATCCTGAGCAAGGGCCATGCGGCGGTCTCCCTGTACTCCACGCTGGCACTGTCGGGCTTCTTCCCGCTCGAATGGCTCGAGACCTTTACCGGCCCGCTATCGGCCCTCAACGGACACCCGAACCGCAACAAGGTTCCCGGTGTCGAGACCAACACCGGCCCGCTCGGCCACGGCTTCCCGGTCGCGCTCGGCGCCGCCCTGGCCGCCGAGTTGCAGGGAAGTGAGCGTCGTGCCTATGTCGTGATCGGCGACGGCGAGCTGCAGGAGGGCAGCAACTGGGAGGCCTTCATGTACGGCGGTCACCGCCGACTGTCGAACCTCACCGCGATCGTCGATCGCAACCGCCTCCAGCAGGGCGATCGCACCGAGAACACCAACTCCCTCGATCCGCTCGATGCGAAGGTGGAGGCCTTCGGCTGGGAGGCCCGCGTCATCGACGGACATGACCTCGAGGCCCTGCACGCAGCGCTGACCTCTCCCTCCGATCGTCCGGTGGCCGTTATCGCCGAGACGACCAAGGGCAAGGGCGTCTCGTTCATCGAGGATCGCGCCGAATGGCATCACAAGGTCCCCAGCGCAGAGCAGGTCGCGCTCGCACTCGAGGAGCTGAGCCGATGAACACCGTCCTAACCGACTGCCGCGTTCCCTTCGCCCATGAGCTCATCGAGCTCGCCCGTGCCGATGAGCGCATCGTCGCGGTCTGCAATGACTCCGTGAGCTCGAGCAACCTCGGCGAGTTCCGCTCGCTCTTCCCCGAGCGCATGTTCAACGTCGGCATCGCCGAGCAGAACATGGTCGGCGTCGCCGCGGGCCTGGCCAATGCCGGCCTGATTCCCTTCGTCTGCGCGGCCTCGCCGTTCCTCACGGGTCGTGCGACCGAGCAGATCAAGGCCGATGTCGCGTACAGCCGCGCGAACGTCAAGCTCGTGGGCATGAGCCCGGGCGTCAGCTACGGAGAGCTCGGCCCCACCCATCACTCGATCGAGGACATCGCCTGGATGCGTGCCCTCGACGGATTGCCGATCGTCACCCCTGCCGACGACGAGCAGACGCGCGAGGCCGTGCGTTGGGCCGCAGGTCATGTCGGCGGCGTGTTCCTGCGCATCGGTCGCTTCAAGGTGCCCTCGGTATCCGAGGGTCAGAGCCCGGCCTTCGCGTTCGGGCAGTCGAATGCGGTGCGTGACGGCACAGACCTCACGATCATCGCGAGCGGCGTGACTGTATCGCGAGCGCTCGCGGCGGCCGAGCTACTCGCTGACGAGTCGGTGTCCGCGCGCGTGCTCAACATCTCGACGGTCGTTCCCCTCGATGCCGCCGCGGTGATCGCGGCAGCTCGCGAAACCGGCCGCATCGTCGTCGCGGAGGAGTCCGTCTCGCGCGGGGGTCTCGGCGGGGCTGTTGCCGAGGTTCTCGCGGAGTCGGTGCCGGTACCCATGCGACTGCTGGGGGTCAACTCATTCGCGCCCACCGGGTCCGTGGAGTTCCTGCTCGATCATTTCGGCCTGTCACCCGAGGGCATTGCCGATGCAGCGCGCGAACTGGTCGGGCGTGCCTGAGCGGTTCGTCCTGGCCATCGACCAGGGCACGAGCTCGACGAAGGTCATCGCGGTGGCCGTCGACGGCAGCGTGCTTGCGCGAGGCTCGGCCTCGCTTGATCTGAGCACCCCGCAGCCGGGCTGGGTCGAGCAGTCGCCGCAGGGCGTTCTCGAGAGCGTGCGTGCAGCCATCGCCGACCTGGGAAGCCAGGTCGATCTCTCCGCTGCCGTCTGCATCGGCATCAGCAATCAGCGCGAGTCGCTCGTGCTGTGGGAGCGCAAGACCGGCCTGCCTGTCTCGCCCGTGATCAGCTGGCAGGACCGACGCACGACGGCACTCGTCGACGAACTCGCCTGGGCAGGCGACGAGGTGCGCGCGATCAGCGGACTCCCGCTCGATCCGATGTTCTCGGCACTCAAGGCACGCTGGCTGCTCGATGCCCATGATCCGACCCGGGCGCGCTCCGATGCCGGCGAGCTCGTGCTGGGCACCGTCGATGCCTGGCTGCTGCACGGACTGACCGGCGAGATCGGGATCGAGTCGGGCAACGCCTCGCGCACCTCACTCGTCGATCTCGCCACGGGCGACTGGAGCCCGCGTCTGCTCGAGATCTTCGGCATTCCACGCGCCGCGCTCCCGACCATTCGCGACTCGGTGGGCATCCTCGGCGAGGTGAGGGGATTCGCCCCGCTGCCCGATGGGGTGCCCGTGAGCGGCGTGCTCGGCGACTCCCATGCAGCCCTGTTCTCGCACGCCGGCTGGCGTCCGGGTGTCGCCAAGGCGACCTACGGCACGGGCAGCTCGGTCATGGCGCTAAGCGCTGCCCCGGCCGACTCCGACACCGGACTGTGCCGCACGATCGCCTGGCGCCTGCCCGGCGAGGGACCGGCCCTGGCCTGGGAGGCCAACATTCTTGCGGCGGGCGCGACCCTCGCGTGGCTCGCCGGCATCCTCGGTAGCACGCCTGCCGAGCTGGCCGACGAGGCATCGGCCAGCGCCGAGGGCGTCGTGATGATTCCCGCGTTCAATGGCCTGGCCGCGCCCTGGTGGGACACCGAAGCCCAAGCCCTCCTCAGTGGACTCTCGCTGTCCACCGGTCGGGCGCAGCTCGCGCGTGCGGCACTCGATTCCATCGTCTTCCAGGTCTGCGATGTCATCGCCGCGATGCGTGATGCGCGATGCCTGCCGATGCGGCTCATTGCCGACGGCGGGATCTCGGCCAATGCCGAGGTCATGCGGCGCCAGTCAGCACTGTGCGATCTCACGGTGGCGGTGAGCCCGGTCGCCGAGGCATCGGCGCTCGGTGCGGCTCATGCGGCGGGGCTCGGCATCGGTTTCTGGGATCTCGCGGCACTCGAGTCCTTGTCGCGAGAGTATCGGGAGTATCACGAGTCGATCTCGCCCGAGACTCGATCCGAACTGCTTCACGACTGGCATCAGGCACTCGCGCTGGCGCAGTCGCGCTAGGCCCGCACCGCACCTTGCACGATCCTTCGCACGATCCTTCGCACGATGACTACCGAGACAGGACATGACATGACCAAGCCCTTCGAGTTCGGCACCGGCATCTGGGCCTTCGGCCAGTTCGTCGACAGGTATGCAGCGGACGGCTACGGGCCGGCGCGCACCACGCGCGACATGCTCGAGACCGCGGCGAAGGTCCCCGATCTCGTCCACCTCGACATCAACGTGCCGTTCGCGACCGAGGGCCTTCCCGCGACCGAGGTGCGCACCATGCTCGATGACCTCGGCCTCAAGTGCCGCGCGACAACTCCGCACATCTACATGCGCGAGTACGCCAAGGGCGCGTTCACGAATCCCGATGCGGCCACGCGAGGCAAGGTACGCGGACGCGTCGAGGAGGCGATCGAGGCCGCACGCGTGCTGGGTGCATCCTTCGTCAAGTTCTGGCCGGGTCAGGACGGCTACGACTACCCGGGCCAGGCCGACTACATGCAGCTGTGGGACTACACGATCGATGGCATCCGCGATATCTGCAGTGCGCACCCCGACATGCAGTTCGCCATCGAGTACAAGCCGAAGGAGCCGCGAGTGCGCATGACGCTCGCGAACGCCCCGAAGACCCTGCTGGCCATCCAGGAGACCGGCTGCGACAACCTCGGAATCGTCATGGACTTCGGTCACTCGCTCGATGCGGGGGAGTCGCCGACCGAGTCGCTCATGATGATCCACCGCTACGGCAAGCTCGTCTCCGCCGAGCTCAACGACAACTGGCGCGAATGGGATGACGATCTTCCCGTGGCCTCCGTGCACCTGTTCGAGACGATGGAGTACATCCTCGCGCTGCGCTCGATCGGCTGGGACAAGCCCGTGCTGCTCGACCAGTTCCCGTTCCGCGAGGATCCCGTCGGTGCGATCAGCCGGTCGATCAAGACGATCCAGATGCTCGACGAGGTCTGCGCGCGTATCGATCGCACCGAGCTCGCGGCCGCGCAGTCAGCCCAGGACGCCCTGGCCGCCCAGGCGATCTTCTGGAATGCGCTGCTGGACGCGAAGCGATTTTGATTCACGCATCGCAGTAGCCTGGGGGCGTGGGCATCCAGATCTCGCCGAGCATCCTCAACTCCGACCTGTCGAATCTTGCTGCCGAGGTCAGGCGCATCGAGTCGGCAGCCGACTGGGTGCACGTCGACGTGATGGACAATCACTTCGTCCCGAATCTCACCCTCGGGCTGCCCGTCGTCGAGAGCCTTCTCGCATCGGTGAGCATCCCGGCCGACTGTCACCTGATGATCGACGACCCCGATCGCTGGGCGCCTGCCTATGCCGAGGCCGGTGCGAAGAGCGTCACCTTCCACATCGAAGCGGCGCGAAACCCGGTGACTCTGGCGCGTGATCTGCGCGCTGCCGGGGCTCGTGCGGGCGCAGCCATCAAGCCCGGCACCTCCATCGAGTCCGTGCGCGACATCGCGCGCGAGCTCGACATGATCCTGATCATGACCGTCGAGCCGGGCTTCGGCGGCCAGCCGTTCATGGACGACATGATGGGCAAGGTCACCGAGGCTCGTCGCATTGCCGACTCCTCGGGTCTCGATATCTGGGTGCAGGTCGATGGCGGCATCGATGCGCGCACGATCGGCATCGCGGCCGAGGCCGGTGCGAACG
>JBJSWO010000230.1:0-3027 GCA_046085905.1 Actinomycetes bacterium
CTGCGCGTCCGGCAAGGGTCTCGATAGTGCCCCTGGTGATGTCCTGCGCGGTCAGCCCGGCCTCGACCAGCAGGCGAGCGCGCTTGGCCTGGGGCAGGAACCCCTGCTCGATGCCGAAGGTGCGGATCGGTGTGTCGACACCCTCATCGCCCATGGACTGCGCGAGTGATGAGCCGATGCCGCCCTGTCGGATGCCGTCCTCGATGACGATCACGAGCGAGGATCCTCGGGCGAGCTCGATGACACCCGAGTGCAGGGGCTTGACCCAGCGTGGGTCGATCACGCGAGCGCCATAGCCCTGGGCCGAGAGTCTCTCGCCCACCTCGACGGCCACGGCAGCCATGGCTCCGATGCCCACGATGAGCACCTCGCCATCGCCATGCCGAGCGAGCAGGTCATAGCCCTCGTGGCGCTCGAGCGCCACGAGATCATCGCCCACCGCACCCTTGGGATAGCGCACGACAGTAAGAGCATCGGAGACGGCCACGGCCTCGCGCAGCAGAGCGCGCAGGCTCGAGGCATCACGAGGCGCGGCCACCCGGACGCCGGGGATCATGCCGAGCACCGAGAGATCCCAGATGCCGTTGTGGCTGGCACCATCGTCCCCCGTGATGCCCGCTCGATCGAGGGCAAAGGTCACGCCGAGACGATGCAGGGCGCAGTCGAAGAGCACCTGGTCGAAGGCCCGATTGAGGAAGGTGGCGTACAGCGCGACGACCGGATGCGCACCGCCCATGGCCAGGCCCGCAGCGCTCGTGGCCGCATGCTGCTCGGCAATTCCGACGTCATAGGTGCGGCTCGGGAACTGGCGTGCGAAGGAAGTGAGGCCTGTTGGGCCGAGCATGGCCGCAGTGATAGCGACGACATCGGAGCGCTCGGAACCGATGAGAAGCATTTCGTCACCGAATGTGCTTGTCCAGGTGGGACCGGTCGTGGTCATGGACTTTCCGGTGTCGGGGTCGATGACGCCGACACCGTGGAACTTCTCGGCTTCGTCCTGCTCGGCGGGCGCGTAACCGCGGCCCTTCTGCGTGATGGCATGCACGATGACCGGACCGGGGAAGTCCTTCGCACGTCGAAGCGCGTGCTCGAGCTCGAGCTCGTCGTGACCGTCAACCGGCCCGACGTATTTCAGTCCGAGATCCTCGAACATGCCCTGCGGCGCGACGATGTCCTTCACGCCCTTCTTCATGCCGTGGAGAGCGCCGTAGACCGTGTGCCCGAGCACCGGAGTGCGATGGAGCACTCGCTTGCCCCAGGCCATGAAGCGCTCGTAGCCATGCGTCGTGCGCAGGGTGGACAGATGATGCGCGAGACCACCGATCGTGGGCGAGTACGAGCGCCCGTTGTCGTTGACGACGATGATGACCTGGCGATCGCTGCCGGCAATGTTGTTCAATGCCTCCCACGCCATGCCGCCGGTCAGCGCGCCATCGCCGATCACGGCCACGACGTGATGATCACCGAGGAGTCCGCGCTGCTGCCAGGCCTTGGCCAGGCCATCGGCGTAGGAGATCGCGGTCGAGGCATGCGAGTTCTCGACGAGATCGTGGATGCTCTCACTGCGACTCGGATAGCCCGAGAGGCCACCCTCCTGTCGCAGGGTGTCGAACTCCCCCGCACGCCCAGTGACGATCTTGTGGACATAGGCCTGATGCCCGGTGTCCCAGATGATGGCGTCATCGGGGCTGCTGAAGACCCGATGCAGGGCGATCGTGAGCTCGACAACACCGAGATTGGGGCCGAGATGACCACCGGTGGCCGAGACCTTCTCGACGAGGAAGGAGCGGATCTCCGAGGCGAGCTCGGGCAGCTGCTCGGGGCTCAGGGCGCGGAGATCTCGAGGGTCATGAAGGCCCTCGATCAGGCTCGGGCGACCACCGTTCGACACCCCCCGAGTCTAGGCCCCGTGGGCGTTCGCCACCTGTTCGACGGCCGCGCGCACGAGCGCGACCTCACGTCTGGTCGCCAGTGCCCTTGCCCCCTGGGCTTCGAGGGCCTGCTGGATGACGGTGAGCTCCGAGGCGCTCATGAGGCCTCCCAGCTCGGCCCGCGCGTGCCTGTACGCCTCACGGGTGGCCTGCACATCGGCCTCGCAGTGATGCTCGACCACGAACGCGAGTGCCACCGGGTACGAGCGCAGGGGCGAGACACGCAGATCGGCCGGACCTCGGTCGAGGAGCCAGCCGATCGCACGTGCCAGGAAATCCGGTGCGACGACAGGCACGAGGTCCTGCGGCCAACCGGCACTCATGACGACTAGAGCAGCGAGCGCAGGACGTACTGCAGGATGCCGCCGTGGCGGTAGTAGTCGGCCTCGCCGGGAGTGTCGATGCGCACGAGTGCGGTGAACTCCACGGTGCGACCGTCGGCCGCGACAGCCTCGACCGAGACCTCGCGAGGCGTGGTGCCCGCGTTGAGCTCCTCGATACCGCGGATGGTGAACACCTCATCGCCCTGGAGGCCCAGTGACTCGGCATTCTGGCCGGCCTGGAACTGCAGCGGGATGACGCCCATGCCGATCAGATTCGAGCGATGGATGCGCTCATACGACTCGGCGATGACGGCCTTGACGCCCAGCAATGCCGTGCCCTTGGCTGCCCAGTCACGGCTCGAGCCGGAGCCGTACTCCTTGCCGGCCAGGATCACCAGCGGAGTACCTGACTTGGCGTAGTTCTCGGCAGCATCGAAGATCGGCACGATCTCGTTGTCGGGGTTCGAGAAGTCGACGGTGAAGCCGCCCTCGACATCGGTGAGCATGAGGTTGCGCAGGCGGATGTTCGCGAAGGTTCCGCGAATCATCACCTCGTGGTTGCCACGACGCGAGCCGTATGAGTTGAAGTCAGCCTTGTCGACACCGTGCGCGGCGAGGTACTTGCCGGCCGGGCTGTCGACCTTGATGTTGCCGGCCGGCGAGATGTGATCGGTCGTGACGGAGTCGCCGAGCTTGGCGAGCACGCGGGCGCCCGTGATGTCGGACACCGGCGAGGGGGTCTTGCCCATGCCCTCGAAGTAAGGGGGCTTGCG
>JBJSWO010000231.1:0-8086 GCA_046085905.1 Actinomycetes bacterium
AGAGCAAGGCGCGGCGGATATCCGCCGCGCCTTGCTCTTCGTTCGGTGGGCTACTGCTGGGATGATCCCGAATCGGGTGCCGCAGGCGGCTTCCCGTCGAGACGGGCCTCGAGCTCAGTGACCATGGACTTGAGCTCAGCAAGCTGATCCAGGATCTGCTGCTGCGGTGACTCGGGCTGGGGCGCGCCGGTGTTGCCCTTCTTGACGAGGGTCGAGGCAAATGTCGCCGATACGACACCGAGCACGCTGATGCCCACGAACATCACCATCACCGCGAAGGCTCGTCCCTGCATCGTCACGGGTACGAAGTCGCCGTAACCGACGGTCGTGATCGTCTCGAATCCCCACCACACCGCATCGCCCAGGCTGGTGATCTCGGCGCCCGGAGCCCCGCGCTCGGCGTTGAGCACCATGAGTCCGCCCACCCAGACGATCAGGAGAACGGCAACCATGCCTGAGGCGATCGCACTGCCGGAGAGGAAGCCCTTCGAGGAGATGATGCCGCCGCCCGTGAACGCGCGGAACGCGCGAAGTGCGCGCAGCTGCGGAAGCACCACGGTGATGGTGTCGAGCCAGTTCTTGCGGAAGAAATGCTTCTTCGGAGAAGTCATGACGTACCTGAAGAGCAAGTCGACGGCGAAGAGCAGCCAGAGGAACTTTCCGAAGAGATCGAGCCAGAAGAACCAGGTTGCGCCTGGGTCGTGCCAGATCGACTGAATCGAGTACGTGACCAGGTAGACGAGTGCCAGAGTGGAGAGGAGGCCGGAAGTACGAGTCGTATAGGCCTTCAGCCACTCCTGGCGACGGGAGGTAGCGGTGTCAGTCGTGGACATGGGCGCAATCGTAGGAGGGTCGCCACCTCACCGTGAGATTAGGAGGGAAGGCGAATCTTGAAGACGTGCGTCCAGCCCTTGGATCCGAGGTTCGTGGAGATGGCCTGGCCGACAGCGCCCGCGTACTTTCCGGACCCGCCGATCACCGGGCGCACGACCCGTGCGCCATCGGGCAGGGTGGCACCGGCCGCGGGGTAAATGGCAATCCCGCCGACAACGAGCTGGTCATCGGCTGACCCGAATACGAAGTTGAGGTTCGAGGCCCGGATCTCCTGGCCGCCGGGAACCCCGACGTCGAGCGTGGTGAGCGTGCCGGTCATGTACTGGCCGTCGGCGGCAACCCCGTTGACTGCAGTGGGCATCGAGAAGAAGCGCACGGTGCCAATGCCTGACCCGGTGACTGCCGTGGGCACGACCGGCTGGTGATACACGGTGACAGTGGTTACGCCTGACTTCGATGCCGCCTGAGCGGGGCCGGCCAAGCCGATGAGAGCGATGAGTCCGATGATGACGGCCGATAACGAGCGCTTGATCTGCATGGTGGAAGGGTAGCGTCAAGTGAAATGCGCGGCACGATCGTGACTCGCATCCGGATCCGAGTCGGTTCGTGGTGGGATACGTGCATGCCAACTGCTCCCGCCACCCGACGCCCGCTTCCGGCGATGCTGCTCGCGGCCGTCATTAGTCTCGTGCTCGGCTACGTCGTACTGGAAATCGTCAACGCCGGAATCATCCTGCTGTGGGAGACCATTCCCGAGAACTGGACCTCGACGCCTGCCTGGTACGTGCTCGGCATTCTCGTGATCGCCGCGGTGCTGGTGTTCGTGATTCGCAGGTTCGTCGGAGACGCGGGACACTCTCCGATCGGTGGCATCAAGATCAGCGCCGTCACGCCGAAGGAGTACGTCGGTGTCATCCTGGCGATCCTCGCGTCACTCTGGGGCGGCATCGTTCTGGGACCCGAGGTCGCACTCGTCGCGACCGGCTCGATGATCGGCGGGCTCGTGGCCAGGGGCATGAGGGTCGCTGATGCCAAGGATCAGAAGAAGGTCGTAGGCCTCGGTGCCCTCGGTGCGATCCTCGCTCTCTTCGTCGGGCCGATCCTGACCGGCAGCCTGAAGCTCGGCAGCACTCCGACTGCGATCGAGGTTGATCAGCTCGGCTGGGCCATTGTCGTCGCCGTCATCGTCGCGGTGGTTGTCACCCTGGCACGAACCATCGCCGCACTTCTTGCCCGAGCAACGGGGAGCGGTTCGCACCTGCCGATCCTGGTCGGCGCTGCGCTCGTGGTCGGTGTCAGCGCGCTGATCGTGCAAAGCCGTACAGGGGAGGGAATCCTCTACATCGTGACCTCCGGCGAGGAGTTCATCACGAAGCTTCCCGCCCTCACCTCTGTCTCCACAGTCGTCGCGATCATCATCTTCAAGGCGATCGCCTACGCCGTCTCACTTGGTGCGGGATTCCGCGGCGGCCCGTTCTTTCCTGCCATGTTCGTCGGTGCGGCGGTTGGCCTGCTGATCTCCCTGGTGATGGGCGACTCGGGGCCGTCCGTGCCCGCCGCCATCGTGGTCGGAGTGATCGCGTCCTTGATTGCCACGGCCCCGATGAAGTGGCCGATCGTGATCATCCTCGGCGTAGTGCTGGGCCTCATGATGGGTACGTGGACCTTGGTTCCCGCCGCTCTGGTGGGCGCGGTGGTGGCTCGGCTCATCCCTCGCTGGGGTGATCGTGTCGTAGCGAAAACCTCTGACCCGCAAACGGCTCACGCATAGCCGAAGCTTTCATGTGTCAGCGCGATGGGCTGACGCGTGCGCGAGTCCGCGTCGGCGCCAAACGCACCCGCTCATGGGTGGTTCCGTGGTGGAATGAGCCATGATCAAGGAGCCTTCTGCTCGCCGACCCCTGCCCGAAATGGTCTTGGCCGCGCTGGTGAGTGCGGCTCTTGGTTACGTCCTGCTTAAGATCCTCAACGCTGGAATCCTCCTGGCTTGGCAGACGATTCCTGGACACTGGGACGCAACTCCCGCCTGGTACGTCCTCGGCATCCTGCTGACGGCGGCGGTGCTTGTTTACGTGATTCGCCGGTATGTCGGCGATGCAGGACACTCGCCGCTCAGTGGCATCAAGGTCTCGGTCTATTCCCCGCGGCAGTACCTCGGAGTCATCCTGGCCATCGTTGCCTCCCTGTGGGGTGGTGTCGTGCTGGGTCCGGAAATGGCCCTGGTCGCGACAGGTTCGTTGGTTGGCGGAATAGTCAGTGCGCGTTCGCACCGTGTTAATCCAGCAGACCAAAAAAAGATCGTGATTGCCGGGGTGGCCGGTGCGATCTTCGCCCTATTCATAGGGCCGGCCCTCTTCCAGACTCACCGACTGGCCAACACCCCCACATCGATTCAGCTGAACCAAGTCCTCGTGGCCATTGTGGTGGCCTTGATCGTCGTGGTTCTCGTGACCATGGCTCGCCTGGTCGCTGCGCTTGTCAGCCGTGTGACGGGGCCGAAACCTCGCTTGGTGGCCCTTGTCGTAGCCGCGTTGATCGTCGGTATCAGCGCCCTGTGGGTGCAGGGCACCACGGACGCGGGTATTCAGTTCATCGTGACCTCGGGCGAGGAATTCTTGACAGAGCTTCCCCGGCTCACTGCCACCTCCACGATCATTGCGGTCATCATTTTCAAGCTGATCGCCTATTCGGTGTCCCTCGGAGCGGGATTCCGCGGCGGCCCGTTCTTTCCTGCGATGTTTGCCGGCGCTGCCGCCGGACTCCTGGTGGCTCGATTGATGGGCGACGCGGAACTCTCTGCCCCGGTGGCGATCGTCGTGGGCGCCATCGCGGCGGTAGTGGCCACCGTGCGCATGCGATGGTTCCTGGTGATCATCATCGGAGCCTCCTTCGGCCTCTTCATGGGCTCGTGGACCCTCATTCCCCCCGTGCTCGTCGGTGCTGTCGTCGCCCGACTCATCCCTCGTTGGGGCGATCGAGTCGTGTCGCAATCCGTTCAGAGCACCGGGTAATTCCGCTAGGCCGTACCAGCAAACGCGATTTGACAATTGTCTACTATTCAGATAGACATTGTGTGTGACTGCACTTCTTCTCATTGCCCTCGCCGGATTCGGTGCCCAGCTCGTCGATGGCTCCCTCGGCATGGGCTACGGGCTCACCTCGTCAACCCTCCTCGTGGCCATCGGGCTGACTCCTGCCCTGGCGTCCGCCTCCGTTCACCTCGCCGAGATCGGCACATCCGCGGCGAGCGCCATCTCGCACGGGAAGCTCGGCAATGTCGACAAGAAGGTGCTCAAGCGCATCGCGATCCCCGGCGGCATCGGGGCCTTCGTCGGGGCCACGATCCTCTCGGGCCTCTCGACGCAGGCAGCCCGACCCTGGGCCAGCACCCTGCTGCTGATTCTCGGCATCTACGTGCTCATCAGGTTCCTCGCTCAGCGCACCGTCCGCCTCCGCAAGGGCCGTCCTGGTCAGAAGCTGCTCATCCCGCTCGGACTCGTCGGTGGATTCGTCGATGCCACGGGCGGAGGGGGCTGGGGGCCGGTCACCACGCCCGCGCTGCTGGCCAACGGTCGCATGGCGCCCAACCGGGTCATCGGCACGATGAATGCCGCGGAGTTCGTCGTGGCTGTATGCGCCAGCATCGGATTCCTCGTCGGACTCGGATTCTCCGCCATCCGCTGGGACATCCTGCTGCCGTTGCTCATCGGCGGCGTCATCGCTGCACCCTTCGCTGCCTGGATCGCGCATCGACTGCCGATGCGCATCATGGGTGTCACGGTCGGAGGAATGATCATCTTCACGAACACCTTCACCCTCACCCGTGCGTTCGATGTCAACTCAGCGGTGCAGTCAACCCTGCTCATCACCCTGGCAATCACGTGGGCGGCGCTGGTCGCCTATGTCACTGCAGCACATCTGCGATCGCGTCGCGCGTCGCGGGCGGAAGCGACTCAGGACGTGGATTCACGAACGAGGAATTCGCTCACGAATTCCGCCACAACCTCCGGTCGTTGAAAGAGGAACGAGTGACCGGACGAAGGAAAGACGTGCAGCGAGGCGCCAGGAATTCGTGAGGCGATAACCGCGCTGTTCGACGAAGGGGTGATGAGGTCTCGCGCCCCGACAATGACGAGAGTGCGTGCGGATATCGTGGAAAGCAGGCGCAGATTGCCATCGCTGCGCAACCAGGGGTCCTCCGCGGCGACCATTGCGCGCAGTGTCCGGACCGGGATGACAGCCGGAGGGTAAGCGCCCGCCCCCTGAGACTGTGCGATTCGCTCGAGGAACCGCACTCCCGCGGCCCGAGCGCGCGGCGGATAGTTGGTTCGCAGGTAGTCGGCCTCCGAGGACGACGAACTGTCGATCTCCTGCACCCACGTAGGCCCTAATTGTGTCCGGGAGCCACCGGGATTCGTCGCTGCCAGCACCAGTGCGCCGACGGTTTCGGGATGCCGGATGGCCAGTTGCTGCGCGATGAATCCGCCCATTGACCAGCCGAGCACGTTGACCGACGCAGACGGAGAAACTCGCGTAATGAAATCGGCGACCCAGTCCGATGCGCGCGCAAATGTCCAGGGCTGCGGCGCGGCCCCGGACTCGCCGAGTCCGGGGTAGTCGAAGACGATGACCCGGTTGCTGCGCGCGAGACCGGTGAGGAAGGCCGGATCCCACTCGCTCATGGGCGATGCGGTGCCGTTGAGCAGGAGCAGCGGCGGGCCTGAACCGATTTCGGCGTAGGCGAAAGTCGTACCCGCTGCCCGCACGTGCTGAACGTCGAGAGTGACTGACCGCCAGTCAGCTGTGGTCACTGCAGAGGCGGAACTGACCGACGACATCAAGCCCAGGCCTGCGATCACCACGCCAACGAACGCCCGCATGCGGATTCCCACAGGCATGCGTCTATCGCCTGAATGCCGCGTCGAGTCGTGCCTGAGCCTCCGAGGCGCACCCGGCATCGGTGGCAGGGCGCGTGCGCGCGGCCAGGCCTCCCGAGAATCCGACCAGTGCGGGAAATTCGGTCAGTGGTGTGAGCGAGTAGAACTCCGTCCAGCGCAATGCGGCAGGGGAGCCGTCCGGGGCGCCCGGCACTCCGCCTCCGACGATTCCGAGAACCTGCGAGTCGCCCCACCACTGCTCGTCGTAGCGCAGGATCACCTTTTCCAGGTTTCCGGTGGCCAGACCGCGCAGCGCCCGCGAGATGCGGGCAGGTGTCCTGGTGATCTCGGGAAGGCCCGCTTGAATCAGCGGAAGGGGTACCGCGACCACGACGGCATCGGCTGTGAGGGTCTCGTCCGCTGTTCCTATGAGTACCGTGGAGGACGTAGGCTCCACGCGCCTGACGGGCGTTGCGAATCGGACGTCGATACCAGCGAGCAGGCTCTTGGGGATCGAGTCGTAGCCACCCTTCACGAAGGCATCGCCGCCCGACCCATCCGTACCCTCTTGAAGAGCGGCGACGCTGAGAGTCGTGGGATCAAGCCCGTACTCCTGCGTGATCTCCACGGCCTGTGCCCAGCGTCCGAAGCGATTCGGCTGCCAGCCATGCCGCCCGAGCCACGAAGCGACCGAGACCGAAGGCGAGTTGGAGTCATCGGCGACCTCATCGGTGAGCACTGCTAGACGCGCATCGGTGCTTTCCGCCTGACGGCTCTCCCGACCGGTGACGGTGTCGCGAATGATCTCGTTGTCGTAGTCGGTGGGCACGAGTGTCAGCCGGGAGGATGTCGCGAGTTCCGTCATCGGATTGCCCTTCCGCGAATGCACCCAGGCAGCACCTAACTCGATCGGAGCCCCCCACGCATCGGTGGAATGAATCCGACCGCCGATGCGAGTGCTGGCCTCGAGGACCTGCACCTCAACACCGGCCTGCGTCAGCATGCGCGCGGCCGCGGCTCCGGCGATGCCCGCTCCGATGACGATCACGCGCCTCGGTTCGACTTCCGTCAGCAACTGCCGAGCGGCTCGAAGACCTGATTGATACGCGCCGTTGGTGGTGGAGGGAAAGGAAACACTCGCGTACTCGCCGGCCAGTGCAACTCTGCCACCGATCAGCGCACTGCTGAGAATCTCGCGAGATCTCGGATCGCTCCGCGTGTTCAGGGCCGAGTAGGAGCCACGCGCCCAGGGGTTGGTGTCCCACCGGGTGGCCATGAATGCAGTGGGCCGAGGAATAGACATGGCTCGAGCCTGCGAGCCCGAGGTAGCGACGAAAGCCACTGCTGCTGACGCAGACAGAGTCAGGAAATGTCGCCGATGCACGAGGTCAATCGTCACACGTGACGTGCGTGATCCTCCGCAAGGGCCTTGAGTCGCACGAGCGACTTCAGGATCGCCTTCTGATTGTTCTCGTAGGCGTTGATCAGTTTCAGTGCCGGGGGAAACAGTGCGGTGCTTCCATCGAAGGTCTCGGTGACCATAGTTGAGGATTCATCGAGCGCCTCGAGCTCATAACGCCAACGGTGGCGCCCCAGGTGCCTCCAGGCGATACGAGTGGGCTCCTCGAACTCCTCGACCGTGTTGGTGATCGTGTAGGGGAACTTGACCCGCATGGCCATTCCGAAGGTGGCCCCCTTCGAGAGGCGCTGAGGGCCATTGATTTGTCGCTGCACAGTGCCCGAGCCGTCGAACTCCGCATGCATGCGTGGGTCGGCGAGGATGTCGAAGATGACGTTGACCGGTGCCTCGATCAGGATTCGGCCGGAACGCTTCCAGGAGCTGTCAGTAGTCACGATCTCGGCGCGCGGCCGCTCTGCAGTCATGCCTGGACGGTAGCTCGACTCAACGCACCGCGCGCGTTCTGGCCTGGAGGGAACCGGCAACTTGGGCTCTCACCCTGGTGACCCGGCGCTCACGAATCCGGTGGAGCCAGGTCCATCAGGAAAACTCGCGGCGCAGCGCTTGGCGTTGCGTTCCTTCTCACTAATGGTCATCGTCTTCGGTGCGAATCCGCGCGCCGCCCAAGTCTGTTGCGCCGAGGGAGTCATCCAGTCGAGGAAGGACGCGTTGCGACCATCCGTGGACTGCAGAGTGAAGTCAAAATTCGCCTCGGGCTCATTCATCCGCTCCGGCATGAAAGTCGGGGCGTTCGCGGGAGGGAATGTGCCGATTTGCTGTCCGGCGGTCACCTTCTGCCCGTCACTGATGCTCGGGTCAACGTGAAATGCCGTGAAAGCCCAGCCACTTCGGTTGAGAATTCGGACCCATGAGCCGAGTGGGTAGTCCGGCTCAACCGACACGATCGCAATACCGG
>JBJSWO010000232.1:0-4054 GCA_046085905.1 Actinomycetes bacterium
GGCGGACTGGGCGCAGGTTCACGTGCTGGTCGAGGATGAAGCGCAGCGGGAGCAGCACGCCGCGCTCGAGGATGCCCGACTTGACGGAAGGGTCACCGATGGCGCCCAGCAGGATCGCGTCGGCGCCGCGGAGCTCGTCGACCACGGATTCGGGAAGCAGCTCGCCGGTCGCGTTGTAGCGGCGCGCACCCAGGTCATACTCATTGGTGGCGATGGTCAGGCCGGCCGCGGGCGAGATCGCCTCGAGGACCTTGATGGCCTCGGCAACGACCTCGGTGCCGATGCCGTCGCCGGGGATGAGGGCAAGATTCAGGGTGCGTGACATGACGAGAACCCTACCTACGCTCCCCTCGCATGAGGGAAAAGGGTGAGGCAGGTCACCGACCTACCCTCGACCGGCACTGCTACCCTTGCCTCACCATGACGTCAGCGCGCCTCCTCCTTCGCTGCCGCAGCGGGGCCTAACACCGGCCTCCCCGCTGCGGGATTCGTCGTTGCCGGTTTCCCCCAGACGAATAAGCCCCAGCAGCAGGAGTAAGAGATGACGTTCAACCGCGAGATGCCCTACGAGGTCCGCAACACCCAGACCGCATCCCAGATGCCGTATCAGCGCTACACCCCCTTCGTGCCCGTGGCTCTCGCCGATCGCACCTGGCCCAGCCAGGTGATCACCGAGGCCCCGCGCTGGTGCGCGGTCGACCTGCGTGACGGCAACCAGGCCCTGATCGAGCCGATGACTCCGGCCCGCAAGCTCAAGATGTTCCAGCTGCTCGTGCAGATGGGCTACAAGGAGATCGAGGTCGGCTTCCCGTCAGCCTCGCAGACCGACTTCGACTTCGTGCGCTTGCTCATCGAGGAAGGACACATTCCCGACGATGTGGTGATCCAGGTACTGACTCAGTCACGCGAGCACCTCATCGAGCGCACCTTCGAGTCGATCAAGGGCTGCAAGCAGGCGATCGTGCATCTCTACAATTCCACCTCCACCCTGCAGCGTCGCGTGGTGTTCGGCCTCGACAAGCCGGGCATCGTCGACATTGCCGTGCACGGCGCGCAGCTGTGCAAGAAGTACGCCGACGAGATCGCGAACGAGACCGATGTCTTCTTCGAGTACTCCCCCGAGTCATACACGGGCACCGAGCTCGAATTCGCCGTCGAGGTATGCGATGCGGTGACCGATGTCTTCCAGCCGACTCCTGATCGCAAGATGATCATCAACCTGCCGGCCACGGTCGAGATGGCAACTCCGAACGTGTATGCCGACTCGATCGAGTGGATGTCGCGCAATCTGGCCCGACGCGACTCGATCGTGCTCAGCCTGCATCCCCACAACGATCGCGGCACGGCCGTCGCAGCCGCCGAGCTTGGCTACATGGCCGGCGCTGATCGGATCGAAGGCTGCCTGTTCGGCAACGGCGAGCGCACCGGCAACGTCTGCCTCGTCACCCTCGGACTGAACCTGTTCAGCCAGGGCATCGACCCGCAGATCGACTTCAGCGATATCGACGAGATCCGTCGCACGGTCGAGTACTGCAACCAGATCCCGGTCAACGAGCGTCACCCCTACGGAGGCGACCTCGTGTACACAGCTTTCTCAGGCTCACACCAGGACGCCATCAACAAGGGCCTGAAGGTGATGGAGGCCGAGGCCGCCGAGCTGGGCATCAGCGTCGACGACCACGTCTGGGCCGTGCCCTACCTGCCGATTGACCCGAAGGATGTCGGCCGCACCTACGAGGCCGTGATTCGGGTGAACTCGCAGTCGGGCAAGGGCGGCGTCACGTACATCATGCGCACCGAGCACAAGCTCGATCTCCCCCGCCGCCTGCAGATCGAGTTCTCGTCGGTCATCCAGCGCGTGACCGACGACGAGGGCGGCGAGATCAGCGGCGCCGAGATGTGGAACATCTTCTCGGCCGAGTACCTGCCCGACCCGGCGGCGCCGTGGGGCCGCTTCTCGCTCAAGTCGGTCAAGCAGGATTCCGATGTCGACGGCGAGACCAGCATCGATGCCGTCATCGTCGACAACGGCGCGGATGTGAAGCTTTCCGGCACCGGCAACGGCCCCATCGCCGCCTTCTGCGATGCCCTCGGCAGGCACGGGGTTGACGTGCGCGTGCTCGACTACGCCGAGCATGCGATGAGTGCGGGCGGCGACGCCAAGGCGGCCTCCTACCTGGAGTGCGCAGTCGACGGCACTGTGCTGTGGGGCGTGGGCATCGACCCGTCCATCACCACCTCTTCGCTGAAGGCGATTATCTCCGCAGTGAACCGGGCAGTCCGCAATTGAGTCGCTCAATACGAAGGGCCGTGGTCATCGACCACGGCCCTTCGCATTGAGTCTGACTAGCCGACGAGATCGACCGACTCGGCCCAGTTCGCGCCGATGGCGGTCGAGATGCCCTCGAGCGTGGCCTTGTCGACTGCGGAGTCGACCGTGAGCACGACGAGCGCCGAGCCGGCGTTGTCGGGACTGACCTGCATGCCGCCGATGTTGATGCCGGCCTCGCCCAGCTTCTGGCCGATGGTGCCGACTACGCCCGGACGATCGCTGTAGCTCAGGAAGATCAGGTGATCGCTGACCTGGACGTCGACATCGTGACCATCAACCTCGACCAGCTTGGCGATGTTACGCGGACCTGCAACCGTGCCCGCCACGCTCACGGACTTGCCATTGGTCAGTGTCAGCGTGACGCGCACCAACGAGCGGTGATCAGGGCTGACAGTGTCGGAGGTCAGCGCGACCTCGACTCCGCGTTGCTGCGCGAGCACCGGGGCATTGACGAAGGAGACCGGGTCGTTGACGAGCACCTGGAAGACACCCTTGAGAGCCGAGAGCTCGAGCACCCTGACATCCTCGGTCGCGGCCTCGCCGAGCACCTGAACGTCGACGCGCACGACGGCGTCGGTGGCCAGTCCGCAGGCGATGGAGCCGAGCTGCTCGGTCAGGGGCAGCAGCGGCTTGATGATCTGGGCGAGCTGGCCGCCCTGGACATTGACCGCGTCGGGAACGAGCTCTCCGGCGAGGGCAAGGCGCACCGAGCGGGCAACGGCGATGCCGGCCTTCTCCTGGGCCTCATCTGTCGAGGCACCCAGGTGAGGGGTAGCGACGACCTGCTCGAGGGTGAACAGCGGAGAGTCGGTGCAGGGCTCCTTGTTGAACACGTCGAGGCCGGCTCCGGCGACGCGACCGTCGACCAGCGCCTGGTACAGCGCAGCTTCGTCAACGATGCCGCCGCGAGCAGCGTTGATGATGTGCACGGTCGGCTTGACCTTGTGCAGTGCCTCGTCGCCGATCAGGCCCACGGTCTCGGGGGTCTTGGGAAGGTGAACGGTGATGAAGTCGGCCTCGGCGAGCAGGTCATCGAGGCTGACCATGCGCACGCCCAGCTGCGCGGCGCGAGCCGGCTGCACGTAGGGGTCATAGGCGATGAGCTTGACACCGAAGGCCGAGAGACGCTGCGCGACGAGCACGCCAATGCGGCCGAGCCCCACGACGCCGACGACCTTGTCGGCCACCTCGACACCGGTGTACTTCGAGCGCTTCCACTCGCCATTGGCGAGAGCGCCCGCTGCAGGCACCACGTTGCGGGCCGAGGCCAGCAGCAGGGCGACCGCGAGCTCCGCGGCGGAGACGATGTTGGAGGTCGGCGCATTGACAACCATGACACCAGCCTGGGTAGCGGCCTTGACGTCGACATTGTCGAGTCCGACACCGGCGCGGGCGATCACCTTGAGGTTCTTGGCCGCGGCGATCGCCTCGGCATCGACCTGGGTGGCCGAGCGCACGAGGATGGCATCGACGTCGGCAATCGCGGGGAGCAGCTCGGCGCGGTTGGCACCATCGCAGTTCACGATCTCGAAGTCTGGGCCCAGGGCCTCGACGGTGGCGGGAGAGAGCTCTTCGGCAATGAGTACGCGGGGCTTAGTCACCCGTGAATCCTATCGGGGGCCGTGAGGGGCGCTCACCGCGCTAGTGAGGCTGTGAACGAGGTCACCTCCCCTGTGGATTTTGGCCCCGGCATGCGTGAGGCCCGCCCGTTCCCGGGCGGGC
>JBJSWO010000233.1:0-13959 GCA_046085905.1 Actinomycetes bacterium
ATGCCACCGTTTCCCTTGGAGCCCCTTTCGGGCCGCTACTTGTTCTTTGTTGAGCGTGAGGAGATCGCGATGCTGAACGCCCAGGGCGCTGGCGTGTGGAAGATCGCCCGCGCCATCGGACGTGATCCGTCGACGATCTCCCGCGAGTTGTGCCGCAATGCCGCCACAAGAGTCAGCGCTTCGGGCTATCGGGCTTCGGTTGCGCAATGGAAGGCCGAGTTGGCAGCCAGGCGCCCCAAGACCGCTAAGCTGGTCGCCAACCCCAGGCTGCACGCATACGTGCAGGAGCGGCTCGCAGGACACATCAGCAGGCCCGATCGCACGCCGGTTGCCGGGCCACCGCCTCCGCGTTGGACCGGGAACAACAAGCCGCACCGCAAGGACCGAGCCTGGACGCTGGCCTGGAGCCCGGAGCAGATCGTCTAGCGGACCAAGGACGACTTCCCCGATGATGAGTCCATGCGCATCAGCCACGAGGCGATCTACCAGGTCCTCTACATCCAGGGGCGTGGCGCGCTCAAGCGCGAGCTGGTCTGGTGCCTGCGCACCGGGCGCGCGCTTCGTGCACCGCGGGAGCGTTCCCGGCGCAAGACCTGGGCACACGTCACGCCCGAAACGCTGATCAGTGAACGGCCCGCCGAGGCCGCGGACCGCGCAGTTCCCGGGCATTGGGAAGGCGACCTGCTGATCGGACTTCAACGCTCAGCGGTCGGCACCGTCGTAGAGTGCACGACCAGGTTCATCAAGCTGGTCCACCTGCCCCCGGGAGGAGGGCTACCGCCATAAGGAGACGCCCAAGCACGGTCCGGCCCTGGCCGGCTACGGGGCGATCAAGGTGAAGAATACCCTGGTCAAGACCATGTCCGACCTGCCCGAGCAACTGGCCCGTTCGCTGATCTGGGACCGGGGCAAGGAAATGTCGGCCCACGCCCAGTTCAAGGTCGAGACCGGTATTCCGGTGTTCTTCGCTGACCCGCAGTCCCCTTGGCAGCGCGGCACGAACGAGAACACCAATGGACTGCTGCGCCAGTACTTCCCCAAAGTCGCCGACCTATCGAGGTGGTCGGATGAAGACCTCGAGACCGTCGCGCACGCGCTCAACACTAGGCCGCGCACGACACTCGGCTGGAAGACCCCAGCCGAAACTTTCAACGAGCAGCTACTCTTGTGCCAACAAGCCGGTGTTGCATCCACCGATTGAATCCAGTCAATACACGTCCGGAGACTACGCGAAGTACTGCGCCAGGATCGGCGTGCGCAGGTCGGTGGGACGCACGGGCGTGTGCTGGGACAACGCCGCGGCCGTGACCTTCTTCGCGATGTTGAAGAACGAGTTGTACTACCGGTACGTCTTCGCGACCAAGGCGCGCGCCAGGTTCGCGGTCGCGGAGTTCATCGAGGTGTTCTACAACCGAAAGTGCATGCAATCATTGATCTGCTACCGCACCCCCGCGCAAGCCCTCCACCTCTACCACAACGCCGCAGACGCGGCCTGATTGCCAGAAGGAATCAATCGAGAGACTGTCCGGGATCCTCGACACGGATCACAGTGCTTATCGGATGGATTTCATGCTCTAGCATTGAGGGCTGGCGAAGCTTCGCGGGGGAGTGTAAAGACTATGTTCGCCGCAACCGACTCTCCGTTCCTTCTAGTGAACTGCAGTCGAAGGTTAGTGTCCGAAAGTCCACGCATTGTAGGTAGCACCAGGGCTCCCTTCGCATTCGCCGTTACCATACGGGTGAAGATTGAGCGGCCGCGGTATGCGGCGGAGAGCTGCAGCTTCTCGCCACTCACCCAGCCGTAGATACGAATTCTCACGGGTTCATTGGCCGGAACTTTTTTGGTAACTATGCGGCTGATTGTCTGCGGGTTAACCCGAAACTGTGCTGAAATGGCATTATGTGCCTTCTCTCCGCGGACCAGCACCACTGCGGCAGTGCCGCTTGCCGGTGTTCTACTCGGCACAGTTGAGCTGGAATTCCCACTTGTCACAGCTGTATTCGCATCGACAACCTCGGGTGTTGATGAGCCTTCGCCGGCACCTGGTGTTGATGAGCCTTCGCCGGCACCTGGGCCTATCGTGGCAAGCCCTGTTCTGCCGAGTGTTTGCGCCGAAAGTCCTACTTGCGTGAATTGACCGCCGAAGTAGACAGACGAGCCAGACACTTTGAGTGACTGGAGACTTGCATTGACTGCGGGGTCCCAACTCGACACGAGCGCTCCGGTAGCGTTATCTACAGCTGCTGCGTAGTTTCGTACTTGCCCACCAACTTGTGTGAATGTGCCACCGATGTAGACCACGGGGCCCGAAACTCCAACTGATTGTACGGTGGAGTTGGCGTCGGGGTTCCAATTTGTTAATGGTGCGCCCGTGTTGGCATCGACCGCGGCAACCCTGTTGCGTGTTTGACCGCCAACCTGAGTGAACCAGCCGGCGAGATATACCGTGGATCCAGAGACCGCGATTGAACTAACGGCACTGTTCACGTCTGGATTCCAGGATGTCACTGGAGTGCCGGTAGCGGTATCGACTGCGGCAATGCTGTTGCGCACTTGTCCACCTACCTGGGTGAACGAGCCGCCGATGTAGACCGTCGATCCGGAAACCGCGATTGCATTAACGCTTCCGTTGGCATTCGGGTTCCACGCCGACATGAGCGCTCCGGTAGTGGCGTCAACCGCGGCAACCCTGTTGCGCGCCTGTCCGCCGACCTGCGTGAATTGACCTCCGATGTAGACCGTAGAGCCGGAGACTGCAATTGAGGTTACGGCTCCGTTGACATTCGGATTCCAAGTCGCGATTAGCGCGCCGGTGGTTGCGTCAACCGCCACTATGTTGTTGCGTGCTTGCCCACCAACTTGAGTGAACGAACCACCAATGTAGACCGTGGAGCCAGAGACTGCGACTGAATATGCATCCCCATTCAGACTCGGATCCCATCCCGACCAGGTCGCTCCGGTTGTCGAATCGAATACAGCGGCATTTCCGCGTGCTTCTCCACCCAGATAGCTAAACGTGCCACCGAGAAACAGAGCTGAGCCGGAAATCGTGAATGTTCCGACGGAGACAGCGAGGTTTCCGCGCGAGAACAAACGGAGAGATGCCCACTTACTTGGTACTGCCCCTGTGGCGTCATCGACCGCAGCAAACCTCATGGTGTTCGCTTGCCCGGCCACTTGGGTGAATGACCCGCCGAGATACACGGTGTTGCCTGAGGCAGAGACTGACGTCACACTTGCATTTACTGTCGGGTTCCATCCTGAAATGAGCGCCCCGGTGGTAGCGTCCACTGCTGCAATAAAGCTTCGCACCTGCCCGCCCACCTGGGTGAAGGCGCCACCGAGATAAACCCTTGAGCCGGTGGCGTAAATTGTCGACGGGAAGGTGTCCGGGTTCGGGTTCCACGCTGAGATGAGTGCCCCGGTGGTGGTGTCCACAGCGGCGACGTTTCGGCGCGATTGCCCGCCTACCTGGGTGAAGGCGCCACCTAAGTAGACCGTTGAACCGGACACGTAGATCGACCGCACTCTGCCGTTGACATCGGGGTTCCATGTCGAAATCAGATCGCCGGTAGTGGTGTTGACTGCCGCGATGTAGCTGCGCGTCTGTCCACCGATCTGCGTGAACGCGCCTCCCAGATAAACCACAGAGCCAGATACGAACATGGCATCAATGGTGCTGTTAGATCTCGCATCCCAGCCGGAAGAAAGGGCGCCGGTGGTTGCATCCAGCGCGGCCACGTTTCGGCGCGACTGCCCGCCCACCTGTGTTAGATAACTACCCATCACGAACACCTTAGAATCGGATACACCGATTGACTGAAGGTCCTGGCCATTGGCGACGGGCAACCACGTGGTGTCGAGGCTCCCATCGGCCGCGATTCGAACCAGCGACCCAGTGGATCGGCCATCTACCGAGGAGATTGAGCCCGCAATGTACAGGCGGCCCGACGAATCCGTCGCCGACACACTGACTGTTCCGCTCACCTTGGGGAAGGCCCGATTGACGGCAAGGGTGCTCTCGTCGAGAGCTGCCAAACCTCCCGTGTCCCAAGAATTGACAGACTTGAACGCTCCCACGGCAAAGGTTCGTGACCCATCAGCGGAGTGATCGATCCCGTAAACGATGCCGGAGGGACCCTCTGGCGCGAATATCCGAGTCATATACGTGGCATTGGCCGATTGCGCGCCCGCAGTCAACGTGGCCAAGAGCGCGGCGATGATCGCAATGAAGATCCACCTCACCAACTGACCGCGATGCCCCACGAGTGGCGGTGCGGCATGCTCCCGCAGGGGAAATCGGACTAAGTTCATGTTGTCCTCCGATGCGTGAGCCTCACGGGTTCGAAGACTGCCTTGTCTCACGGACTCAGGTGCTCAAAAAACCTTGCCTATTGACTAATGAAGTTCAGGGCTAACGGTCCCGAAAATCACTGGTGAACCCTGAGATGAACTTGGGGTCTGTCGCGGAGATTCGCGTGCGCGGAAGTCTTCGCGTGCGTCCATCTTGAGCCCGGTCTAAACAGGCTGGTCTGAAGCGCCCCAGCTTCTGTGCCGCTCCTGTACGGGTTGCAGCTCTCGGTTGAGGGCTGCGTAGTTGGCTGTCTCGAACTCTTCGGTGGTCAGGTGCTTGAGGCTACTGTGCAGACGCCGGTTGTTCCACCAGTCGACCCAGCCCGCGACCGCCCACTCGACGTCGGCGAGAGCGCGGTACGGCCCGTGGTGGAACACGGTGGTGCGGATGCACTTGGTCTTGAACAGGCCGATCACCGTCTCCATGAGTGCGTTGTCGTACGCATCGGCGACTGTCCCGATCGACGGGCGGATGCCCTCAAGGTCGAGGTGCTCGGTGAACGTGATCGACGTGTACTGGCTGCCCGCATCCGCATGTCCAATGAGCTGGCCGGGCTCGATGGGGTGTCCTTCGCGTGATCGCTGCCACGTCGCCATGCGCAGCGGGACCATGACGAGTTCGACGTCCTTGCACGTCGCCGCATGCCACGCGACGACCTTCTGCGCGAACACGTCGACGATGAATGACACGTTGCCGAACCCGGTCCACGTGCGGCCGTAGGTGAAGTCCATGAGCCACGTGCGGCTCGGGGCGCACGCGGTGAAGTTCGGGTTCAGCAAGTCTCCGGCTCGCCGGCCGTCCTGGCCCGGGATCGTGGTCCGTACGCCCTTCGAGCGGCGGATCCCGTCAATCCCAGAGCCTTCATGGCCCGGTCCACCGACCCAGGCGAGGTCTCCGGCATGCTCCGATGCATCAGGGCAGTCATCTTCCTGCGGCCGTAGAGGCCTTCAGCGGTGAGCCGGCGAACCCCCGCCATCGGCCCGTCCGTATCGACAGTCCAGGCGACTTCGCGCACCGCGTTGAGCACGATCGCGTCGCTGACCGTGCGCGAGGCGACGTGCTGCCCGGTACTGGCCCAGGCCCGGTAGGTCCGTGCGGCGATCTGGCAGCCCTGCTCACTGAGGACCCGGCAGACCGACTCGACCGCATGACCGCCTTCGCGGCACTCGTCGATAAACGCGACGATCAGTGGCCTCGGGGGTCGAGTTCCCCCGCGAAAAAAACCGTGGCCCGGCGCAGAATGTCCACGTCGTCCTTCAAGCGCCGGACTTTCGCCTTGAGCTCCTTGATCTCGGCCAGTTCCTCGCGCGTGGCACCCCTGCGCTGGCCCGAGTCGACCTGGGCCTGCAGATACCAGCGGCGCACCGTTTCAACACCCACCCCGTGCGCTTGGCGACCATCTCGGCCTCCCCAGTCGGATTCGGGTACCCCGCGGCGTGATCCAGCATCTGCTGGAGGCACCGCTCCTTCACCTTCGGATCCATCCTCTTCGGCATGACATACATCCTTCCAACTCAAAAGGATGCGGCATCAAGCCTGGGGCGCTTCAGTTTTTCCATCCATAGATTGTCTGTAATCGCTGCTCGGTGATCGCGACTAACCTCGCCAGCTTTGTCATGCCACCGGCCGGTCCCCATGCATCTACCTGAACTCTCAGGCCCTCCGCATAACCGGGGGTCTTGTCGGTATAGAAGGTAAACGCGATATGCCGGCCTTCACCCTCGATGTGTCCTTTCCCAGACTCGAACGTGAAGGAATTTGAAGGTATGTTCTGGCTCCCCTGACGTATCCATGGGTTGACTCAGAGTCGCCGTAGGGGCACACGCCGTTCTCCGGTTTACGGTTCTGGCTGTCGAATGCTGGAATCGCAGGGTGGGAGAACGGTTTGTGTTCAACAAAGGGTATGGGCACGGCCTCCGGGCGTCGAGAAGGCCACGGTCGTGACGGTGGAGCTCGACGAGGACGCCGGTGTGCTGGTCGCGCACGTGAAGCCCCATGAGTCCGAGCGTCGGCGTTGTCCTTCCTTCGGGCGCGGCTGCCCGATCTATGATCGCGGGGAAGGCCGGCTACGCTGGCGGGCTCTGGACCTGGGCACGATGGTCGCGGTGCTGGAGGCCGATTCGCCTCGGGTCTCGTGCCCGGTGCATGGGGTGCTGGTCGCGGCGGTGCCGTGGGCCCGTCATCACGCGGGGCGTACGCGGTTCTCTGATGATCAGGTCGCGTGGCTGGCCGTGCAGGCATCCAGGGCCGCGGTCACGAAGCTGATGCGGATCGCGTGGCGCACGGTCGGGGCGATCATCACCCGGGTCGTGGCGGACATCGACGCCGGCGTGGACCGGCTCGAGGGTTTGCGCCGGATCGGGATCGACGGGATCAGCTACAAGAAGGGCCACCGCTACATCACCGTCGTCGTCGACCATGACGCCTCTCGACTGATGGCTGTCCTGGGCAGCACGCTGCCACATCCTGGTCTTCATCGACCATGGTCGAAGGATACGACGCCACCGAACACAGATCGAAGCCGCGATCCGCGAGAACCTGTCCAACGCCCTCGTCGAATCGACGAACACCAAGATCTGCGTCCTGACCCGTGTCGCGTTCGGGTTCCACTCCGCTAAAGCCCTCATCGCCCGGGCCATGCTCAGCCTCGGCGACCACCGACCAGCCCTCCCCGGCCGCACATGACGACCTACGGATCGGTCAGGAGAGTCGTTTTTTCGAGGGTATTCAACGTTAGTAGCTCTAATCGATAGTTCAGGCTTCCGCGAGGGGAAATCTAGGAAGACCAGAAGCGCCGTCACAAGACTTCACATGCTCGGCTCTTGGCGAAGCGGAAGCTCGATTCGCCCCTTGTTTCAAGCAAACACCAATCGTCGAAACACCCGTGACGGTAATCAACGTCAGCACTCTCTCGCGGTTGGTCGCCGAACCAACCAAAGCCCATGGCTTCCTATTGCGTGCCGACAGAAATTTACGACTGCCAGATTGCATAAATCTCGGGAAGCCCTATCGAGCACCCTGGATCATGATGAAGCGGAGTGTGGCTCGTCACGCCGATGGTTTCTCGATTCCACTAACCGAGCGGCGGGATACCTACAATTCGCCCATGGGTCATCCCGTGACAACTCACTCCTCTGACGAAGAGTTTCGCCCTCGCAAGTGACTTCGAGGTAGTTGTCTGAGCCTCCATCGACTGAGGAGGCACAAATGCTGAACAGGAAATCTAGCCGGAGGGGACTTGCCTTCGCTGCCTGTATGATTTCGTTCCTGGCGACAACGATTTGCGTTTCCTCTCCCCAGGCTTTGGCGACAACGACCCCTCTATCATTAGCCCGTGGCGTGAACGGCCCCGTCTTGTCGATTACCGAACCAGACAGTTCGGGTCGAACTTTTCTTGGAGGTCAGTTCTCCGCATTTCAGGATTATGAGACCGGATACAGCGCTCGCATCAACACATCGACCGGGGTGGCTGACATTTCCTGGCCCAAGATATCCGGGGGCGCTGGTGGCGCTGGGGTATTCGCCGTAGCACGTGATAGCGCGGGCCATATATATATCGGAGGCGATTTCCCGCAGGTTGACGGTCAGGCGAGGGCCTACATCGCGCGACTTTCTGATGATGGCCAGCTCGATACGACCTGGAATGTCACGGTGAATGGACCTGTGACTTCGTTTGCTTTGGCTGACAATGGCACTCTGTACGTCGGTGGCTCCTTCACGACCGTCAATGGCTCGTCGAGATTCGGTCTCGCTGCAATTGACTCAAGTGGCAGCCTGTCACCATGGTATGCGTTGAAGTCAGGTTCCTACGTCAAAACCCTGAAGATCGACAACGGCACACTGTACGTGGGCGGAGGTGGTTTTACCCAGGTATGGTCGCCCGCAGCATCCCAGTATGTGACGCGAAATCTGGCTGCAGCGTATAGCGTCTCATCGGGCAATCTCATGGATTGGGATCCCAACGTCACCGCTCCCGGGATGATCAATGATTTGGCTATTAGTGGCGACACTGTGTACTTCGTAGGTAGCTTCTCAACTGTAGGTGGAAGTCCACGCAACAAGAATGCTGCGGTGAACAAAGTGACTGGTGCTCTGCTAGCGTGGCAGGCCAGTCTGTCCTCCGGCGGGGCCCTGGACTGCTTGGCGATCAGTGGAAACTCAATCATCATCTCTGGTCCATTCACCGAAGTCGGCGTTGTTGGGCGCAGTGCACGAAGTTACCTGTCGGCATTCGATGCGACATCAGGTGCAGTAGATGACACGTTCAACTTGGATTTCACCGGCTCGGGCTTTTCTGCAAAAGCACTGGCCGTCTCGGATGGACGTCTATACGTGGGAACCGGTGGTATCAGCATTTTCAGAGGTAAACCGGTCACCGGTGTACTCTCGATTGAGCTTTCGAATCCCACGCAATTCCGGAATTATGGAGCGTCGCAGGATGCTTCGATCAGGGCGCTGCTCCCGTATGGTAATCAGTTGATTTTTGGCGGAGTCATGTCCAAGGCCCTTGGCCTCCCGCGATATTCGATTGCCGCTGTTGAGGCGAATGGTTCCCTGAGTGAGTGGAGTCCGTACGTGACGGGTCCCTCACAAAACCTTGGGACGGTCAATTCCGTTGTTCAGTTGGATGGCGCCGTTTACTTCGGCGGAAATTTTGTTGCAGTCAACGGTGTCCCACGGAAAAATGCGGCAGCTGTGAGCGCAGCCGACGGTTCGCTTCTTCCTTGGAACCCGGATCCCGACGGAGTCGTATCGGAACTGGCTGTGGCCGGAAACAAGATCCTCCTCGGCGGGAGCTTCACCAAGCTCAATGGGCTACAGTCCAACCGTATAGCCGTTGCCCAGGTGGATTCCATTTCTGGTTTGGTGACGAATTGGGACGCGGGAGTTTCCGGTTCGCCGGGAGGTTTCTCCGGGACATACGTCAAGGCGCTGCTGGTGTCCGGGAATACCGTGTACTTAGGTGGCAGATTCCAAAACGTCGGGTCTTCAGTTCGCACTAACCTCGCCGCAGTTTCCACGGAAACCGGCGTGGTGGATCCCACATGGAATCCTTCGCCAAATGGCTCCGAAGTTACGGATGTTACGAAGCTAAATAGCTCCATTTACTTCGCAGGAACTTTCGACAGGCTGCGTCCGAACGCTGGGAGTGACGTCCTGCGAAACAAGATTGCGGCATACACGGTAGGAGGCGCGATTGATCCCTGGAATCCCGTTTCGGGATTCAACAATTTCGTTAATTCAATCTATGGACTAGGAGATCGCATTTACGTTGGAGGAGCGTTCACCCAAATCACTCTGGCCGACAGTTCTGTCGTGACACGAAACAGGGCTGCGGCCTTTGACTCCACTGGCAGCCTAGACGCGCTATGGGATCCAAGTCCCAATGGTTCAATTAGCGCGGTCTCTCGCGCTCTGAGTACCGATAGTGTGATTGTCGCCGGAGCCTTCTCTCAACTGGGACCAACGGCATCGCCTTTGAAGAGCGCCAACATTGCATCGACGAGTCGATCCTCATCGGTTGTGGATGCATGGCCGAGGCTTAGTTCCGAAGTGACGGTCCCTCCGACAGCACCCACGACATCTTCCCCGAACAACCCAGGAGTAGTTATTCCCGAAGGGGGCGCGACCCTTCCCACAGCCTCACAAGGAATTCCGGTGGCGTCTGCAAGCGCGGAGCCACAGGAGAACGTGGCGAGTAGTCGCCCGGCTGACCCGCCCTCACTGAGCCCCGTCTCGGCCTCCGAAGGAGTTAAGACACGGCTGGTTCCGCCAGCGGCCACATCCGTGGCACAGGCGCCAGAAGTGGTCGTGAAGGCTTTCGGGAAGTACGCTCTCAACGTGCGCGGCAATCTCATCAACGGTCAATCCACCATTTTGGTGAGTAACCCTTCCACGGGTAAGTGGACGAGGGTGGGGCAAGTCAATGTCGTCGATAACAGTGCCAAGTTGCCCTCGATCAAAGTCGGTGGGTCGGGCAGGATGCTCATCAAGGTAGTCAATCCGCGTGGGAAGGCACGTTATCTGGCAATCGTGGTTCGCTCATGAACCGTCATCGGTGGCAGACCTCCACGACAACGGCGGTGCCAATAATGCAAGCCACGAGGACACCCTGATCGAACTTGGACTTCGTACGAGCCGGTAAAGATCTGCCACCTCTTGGTTTTGCACCAATGGGCTCGTTTTTGCGACTCTCCTGACCGATCCGTGGGTCGTCATGTGCGGCCGGGGAGGGCTGGTCGGTGGTCGCCGAGGCTGAGCATGGCCAGGGCGATGAGGGCTTCGGCGGAGTGGAACCCGAACGCGACACGGGTCAGGACGCGGATCTTGGTGTTCGTCGATTCGACGAGGGCGTTAGAAAGGTGAATCGCCCCGGGTTTAGTGGAGGGCGAGTTCTCCCGGTTGCGGTTGCTTCCGGGTGGTGTTTCGACGGTAGTACTTCTCTTCGTGTTCGATCGGGGTGGCATAGCCGATCGCTTAGGCAGCCGGTTCGCGTTGAACCAGTGAACCCAGGAAAGCGTGGCCAGTTCGAGGTCATCGACGGTGCGGAACGGTCCGTCAGGCTTGACGCATTCGTTCTTGTAGAGGCCGATGACTGACTCCGCCAGGGCGTTGTCGTAGGAGTCTCCGACAGAGCCGATGGAAGCGATCGAACCGGCATCTGCCAGCCGCTCGGCGTATCGAATGGCGGTGTATTGAACTCCGGCATCGGAGTGTTGCACGACTCTGGTGATGTCTTCGCCGTTGCGGGCACGGGTCCATAGCGCCATCTCTAGCGCGTCAAGGGGTAGCTGCGTAGGCATGCGCGACGCGGTGCGCCAGCCGACGATTCGCCTGGAGCAGACATCGGACACGAAAGCAGTGAATGCCATTCGCGCCCACGTCGGCACGTACGTGAAGTCCACCACCCACAGCCGGTTGGGTGCGTCGGCGTGGAAGTTGCGCTGAACCAGATCAGGAGGCCTGGTCGCGAATGCATCCGCGACTGTGGTGCGCACGAATTTGGGGCCGCGGCGCATTCCTCGCAGACCCATGTCACGCAGGAGCCGTTCCACGGTGCAGCGGGCGACCGACCCGAACCGCTCGGTTACCGACGCATCGCGCCTGAGCAAGTGCCCCACCTTGCGCGCGCCGGCAAGCCCCCGCCCGAGTTCCCGGTCATGGAAGACGCGCCACATCTCCTCACTCAAGCCAGTGTCCCTGACCGTTCGTGCTGAAGGTGCACGAGTGCGCCTGGCAGAGAACGTGCTCGGGGCGATCTTCACGCCGTGCTTGTGCAGCACCTCGCAGATCGGCTCGACCCCGAACGTCTCTCGATGATCTTCGATGAATGCGCTCACCACGGTAGTCGCGGGTCGAGCCCCCGCGCGAAGAAACTCGATGCCGCTAACAAGATCTCGTTAGCCCTCTTGAGCTCCCTGACCTCACGCTCGAGGTCCCTGATTCGAGCCGCATCCCCGGTGGTAGTTCCCGGACTCAGGCCCTGATCCACGCGCACCTGCTTAGCCCAGCCCCGAAGCGTGTCAGGAACTATCCAGACCCTTGGCCCGATCCTCAGCACGGCAGCGTTCAGCGACAACGACGGAACCTCCGCCATCGCCTCATTGACGAGCCTGACAGCTCTCTCCCGCAACTCCTGCGGGTACTTCCTTGGTGCAGGCATGACTCCACCCTCTCGCGGGTTCATGCCCTCCATCAATACCAGGGCGATTCACGCCGCAGCCGCGGCCTGACTACACAAAGGAATCAACCCGAAAGACTTTCCGAAATTCCTGACACAGATCACTCAGTGGGCCGTGGTATTCGTAGACGCCTCCACGGCAGCCGATTTCACCCGTCACAGCACGTGCGTCATGCGACGTATTCCCTGACCGAATTCCTACCAATTGTCGGTATTAGAGGCCCACTCGAGGTTTAGCACTTTCGAAACAGAGGGGTAAGACTCTCAAAAGAGCGATATTTCACAACAGTCATCAGCCAATGTTTCGCCTAGTTGAGTGAATAGGAGGATAGAGATGCGAGAAAACGTCTCACCCCGCTTGCGTCAAGTGCCTGATTCGCAGCGAACGCGGCGAATGACGAGTGTTCTGTGTCTGGTGCTTTCAGGCATCGCGAGCCTCGCCTTGATCGCTCAAATTGGAACAGGCGCCGCTAGAGCGGCAATAAGGGAAACAGCAGACACCACCACGGAGCTAAGCGCACCAGTAGATCTTGTAGGGGCGGCTGGAAATGGGCAAGTCACGCTGAATTGGCAACCGCCGGCGGAAGCGGCTGTTGTGTCTGGCTACTTGGTTGAGATGAAGACATTTGATCACTGGTGGAAAGTAGCTGATGTCTACGGTCAGACAACCAGCGTCGTCAAAGGGCTCACGAATGCTTTCGGGAGTTACTCCTTTCGAGTCACGGCATTCAACGGCGATGGCCCCGGCGTTGCATCAGCTGAAGTGGGTCCATTCACTCCCGTTGATCCCTCTTGGATTCCAGGGGCACCAAGCAATGTGAGTGCGGTTGTTGTTGGGTCCGATCTCAGACTTCGGTGGCAGGCACCCCCGCCCACGGCGCAACAAGCCCTGACCCGGATCATCGGCTACGCCATTGAGGTACAGGTGGGGGGAATCTGGGCATCTGCTGTGAGCAACAGTTGGACATCCACCTCAACCGAAGCAGTTCTGCCGCTACCGCTGAGGCTGGAAGCGAGCATGACCGCGAACACAATGCCTAGTCTCACTTCGCAAACCGTTCCCGCTCAGGTTCGGGTGAGGGCGATCAATGCGTGGACTCCGACTCTGCCTGATGGAGTTGGCCCACCATCCCAACCCTGCTCCTTCCCGCTTGTGGGCTCGTCCAACCTCGTCACCTTCCCGCTTGTGGGCTCGTCCGACATCGTCACCACGGCCACTTCATCGGTTCTCGTGAATGGTGCGACGATTATGTCGCCACGGAGCTTCCGTGCCCAAAACGTCGTGGCCAGTCCAATGGCTGGGGTGCATCTCGGGGCGCGTATTACTTGGAGCGCGGTGGACTGGGGAACGTCAGATCAACAAAAAGTCGTTTACAAGGTTGAGAAATCGTTCTATCCCTCCCTACCAGCATCCTGGACGCTTGTATCAGTTGTTCGAGACGGCCTCCGTGAGGCGAGTGTAGGCGGACTCACTCAATCTCTCCCGTGGAGTTTTCGGGTCACCCCGATGTATGAGGCAAACGGTGGAGTCGTTTTGGCTCCGCCCACTCTGTCCAATCCGGTGTACCCCCTTCCGAACCCCTCCTTGCCCTCAGCGCCGACGCGTGTGTCGGTTGGGCTGGTGGATAAGGCGTCGGCGCAAGTTTCGTGGGCGCCAGCAACTCCGGCAGGGGGCACTCAGTTATTCGGCGCCGTCAAAGGGTACATAGTCGAGGTACAGGAAGAAGGTTCTGACGACTGGCGGCCCGCAACTCTCGTTATCCCGAGTGGCCAGACTCAGGCGAGAGTTGATCACCTCATCTCCGGGATGACGTACCGATTCAGAGTCCGGTCTTTGAGCGTTCTCAGTAGTTTTTGGCAAAATCCAATGCCGGCAATAGGTGAAGTCTCGACTCCGACGCCTTGGATCACTCTGGGTGGTAT
>JBJSWO010000234.1:0-17525 GCA_046085905.1 Actinomycetes bacterium
GTGCGCCAGCGCGGCACTCACTTCCACCCGGGCAACAACGTGGGCCGCGGCAAGGACGACACCCTGTTCGCCCTGTCGGCCGGCGTCGTCGAGTTCGGCGTCGCACGCGGTCGTCGCGTCGTCAACATCCTCGCGGGCTGATTCACCGCGACACAGTCATGACAGCGAGGCGGGCCCGTGGGGCCCGCCTCTCTGCTTTTCCCCGTAAGTTCTGATCAGTGATCGCACAAGGGAGTAATCAGTGACCAGCTTCGTCGACAACGTCGTCGTGCATGCGCACGCCGGCGATGGCGGGCATGGCTGCGCGTCGGTGCTCCGCGAGAAGTTCAAGCCCCTCGGTGGCCCGGACGGCGGCAACGGCGGCCGTGGCGGCGACGTGGTGCTCGAGGTAGACCCGAACACGACCACCTTGCTCGACCTTCATCACCACCCGCACATGAAGGCCGGCAACGGCAAGCCCGGTGCGGGCAATCACCGCAGCGGCGCCGTGGCTGACGATGTCGTGATCCCCGTCCCCTCGGGCACGGTCGTGACGACCATGGACGGCGAGGTTCTCGCCGATCTCGTCGGCTCGGGTACTCGCTTCGTCATCGCCCGCGGCGGCCGTGGCGGCCTCGGCAACGCGGCTCTGTCATCGCCCAAGCACAAGGCCCCCGGTTTTGCGCTGCTCGGTGAGCCCGGTGAGCATCGCGATGTCATGCTCGAGCTCAAGACCGTGGCCGATGTCGCACTCGTCGGCTTCCCGAGCGCGGGCAAGTCGAGCCTGATCGCCGCGATGTCGGCAGCGCGACCGAAGATCGCCGACTACCCCTTCACCACCCTCGTGCCCAACCTCGGCGTCGTCACGGCGGGCGAGGTCGTCTACACCGTCGCTGACGTGCCGGGCCTGATCCCCGGCGCGAGCCAGGGCAAGGGCCTGGGCCTGGAGTTCCTGCGCCATGTCGAGCGCTGCACCGTGCTCGTGCACGTGCTCGACTGCTCGACGATGGAGCCCGGTCGCGATCCGATCGACGATCTCGATGTCATCGAGGCGGAGCTCGCCGAGTACGGCGGTCTCCAGGATCGTCCGCGCATCGTCGCCTTGAACAAGATCGACGTCCCTGACGCCCGCGTCCTCGCCGATCTCGTGCGCCCGATCCTCGAGGAGCGCGGCTATCCGGTCTTCGAGATCTCGGCTGCGACTCACGAGGGCCTTCGCCCGCTCTCGTTCGCGATGGCCGAGCTGGTGCTGAAGGCTCGTAAGGAGGCCATCGCTCAGGAGGCTCCTCGCGTGATCATCACGCCCAAGGCCGTCAACGACTCCGGCTTCCGGATCATCGCCGAGGATGATGGCTACCGCATCCGCGGCGAGCGCCCCGAGCGCTGGGTTCGGCAGACCGACTTCAGCAACGACGAGGCCGTGGGCTACCTCGCCGATCGCCTGGCGCGCCTGGGTGTCGAGGATGCCTTGTGGAAGGCAGGAGCCAAGGCGGGCAGTACGGTGATGATCGGCGACGATGACAATGCCGTGGTCTTCGACTGGCAGCCGACCATCATCGCCGGCGACGGCGCTGGTGAGGTCAGCCCGCGTGGCACTGACGTACGACTCGACGCTCGGATTGACGGAGACTGAACGTGACTGACATTCGGAACACGATTGCCTCGGCATCGCGTGTCGTCGTCAAGATCGGTTCCTCCTCGCTCACTCAGCCCGACGGCGGTCTCGATGCGGCTCGTATCGGCGCCCTCGTCGATCAACTCGCCGCTCGTATTGCCCAAGGTCATCAGGTCGTTCTCGTCTCCAGCGGTGCCATCGCCACCGGCTTCCCGGCGCTCGGACTCACCTCTCGGCCGAAGGATCTCGCAACCCAGCAGGCCTCGGCCAGCGTGGGCCAGGGCCTGCTCATTGCCGCGTACACGCAGGCCTTCGCCAAGCACGGGCTGACCGTCGGCCAGATCCTGCTGACCGCCGAGGATGTCACCCGTCGCGCCCATTACAAGAATGCTCAGCAGACCTTCACCAGGCTTCTCGAGCTCGGTGCCGTGCCGATCGTCAACGAGAACGACACCGTGGCAACCGATGAGATCCGGCTGGGCGATAACGATCGGCTCGCGGCACTCGTGGCGCACGTGGTGCAGGCCGATGCCCTCGTACTGCTCTCCGACGTCGATGGCCTCTACGACGGTCCGCCGAGCCAGGCGGGTGCGCGACTGATCTCCGAGGTGCGCACGTCCGATGACCTCGCCGGCATCGCCCTCGGCGGCGCGGGCAGCGCGGGCGTGGGCAGTGGCGGAATGGCCACCAAGGTCGAGGCTGCTCGCATTGCGACCGGCGCGGGCATCAGCGTGCTGCTCACCTCAGCGGGCAACTCCGCCGCCGCCCTGGCCGACGCCTCGGTGGGCACCGTGTTCCACCCCACGGCCGAGCGAGTCTCGACCAGGCTGCTCTGGCTGGCCCATGCCACCACGCCGGCCGGCCAGCTCGTACTCGACGACGGGGCGGCTGATGCCGTCCTTCACCGGGGTACCTCGCTGCTCCCTGCGGGGGTGACAGAGGTGAGAGGTGATTTCGTTGCCGGGGACCCGGTCGATCTCCTTGACCAAAAGGGCCACGTGATCGCCCGCGGTCTGGTGAACTTCGACTCGGATGAACTGCCCGGGCTTCTCGGGCGATCCACCCGTGATCTGGCACGTGAGCTCGGACCTCAGTACGAGAGGGAGATCGTCCACCGTGACGACCTCGTGATCCTCTCCTGACGCGGAAGGGGAGGTGTCGTGAGTCTTCACGTCCTGCCCCTCGCTGACCCGCCGGAGCCACTGATGTGGCACGTCACCTTGACCGTGGCCGGTGACCCGGTCTCCTCGGAGTCGATCAAGGCAGCCCTGGAGCGCCTGAGTGAGCAGCATCTCTTCCTGCTGGCCGGTCGCTTCGCGATCGATCGCGCGGAGGTGCGCTACTGGGAGCAGGCCGACGACGCCGATACCGCAGTCAGCCTGGCCCTGCACCTGTGGAATGAGCATCTCGACTCCGCGGGCCTGCCCCCCTGGGAGGTCGTCGGTGTCGAGGTGGTCGATCGTGAGACCTTTCATCGACGCGGCAGGTGGGTCGCAGAGCGCCCGGGCCTGATGGCGGCGGGGCGAGTCGTCCCGTTCTAGTCGTCTAGCCTTGCCCCATGACCTCTGAGAGCACCCTGAACGAGCGCGACGCCGTGCACGAGGTGGCGCGTCGCGGCCGAGTCGCCGCCGCCGTACTTCGCCAGCTCACCCGAAATGAGAAGGATGCGGCCCTACGTGCCCTCGCCGATGCGCTCGTCGCGCGCACTCCGGAGATCGTGGCCGCCAACTCCATCGATGTCGAGCGAGCGCAGGGCAACGGAACATCCGCCGCGATCATCGATCGCCTCACCCTGAATGCTCCGCGTATCGCCGACATCGCGCAGGCACTGCGAGATGTCGCCGGCCTGCCTGATCCGGTCGGCGAGGTCATTCGCGGCTACACGCTGCCCAATGGCCTGCAGATCCGTCAGATCCGCGTGCCCATGGGCGTGGTCGGGATGATCTACGAGGCCCGACCCAATGTCACTGTCGACGCAGCGGGCCTGTGCCTCAAGAGCGGCAATGCCGCACTGCTCCGAGGCTCATCGTCTGCGGCCGCCAGCAACGCGATCCTGGTCGACGTGATGCGTGATGCCCTGGCCGCCGCTGGGCTGCCGGCCGATGCGATCCAGCTGGTGCCGGGGGAGACCCATGACTCGGTGACTCACCTGATGACCGCACGAGGTCTCGTCGACGTCTTGATCCCGCGCGGTGGTGCGTCCCTGATCGCCAATGTCGTCGAGAACTCCACGGTGCCGGTGATCGAGACCGGCGTGGGCAACTGCCACGTGTACGTCGACAAGGACGCAGACGTCGACAAGGCCATTGCCATCCTGCTCAACTCCAAGGCGCAGCGGGTCAGCGTGTGCAATGCCGCCGAGACAGTCCTTGTCCACCGCGACATCGCCGAGGCATTTCTGCCACGAGCACTTGAGGCACTCAAGGACGCCGGGGTCACGGTGCACGCCGATGAGCGCTTCGCACTCCATGCCTCCGGCACGGGCATCACCGTCGAAACCGTGACCGATGATGACTGGGCCGCCGAGTACTACTCACTTGATATCGCGGCGGGCATCGTTGACTCGATTGACGACGCCATCGCGCACATTCGTCGCTGGTCGAGTGGTCACACCGAGGCCATTGTCACCGACAGTCAGTCGGCGGCGCAGCGCTTCGTCGCCGGAGTCGACAGTGCGGCAGTCATGATCAATGCCTCGACGCGCTTCACCGATGGCGGCGAGTTCGGCTTCGGTGCCGAGATCGGAATCTCGACCCAGAAGCTTCACGCCCGGGGTCCGATGGGCCTCACCGAGCTCACCACCACAACTTTCGTGGTCACGGGCGACGGTCACGTTCGAGGCTGAGACCACCGACTAGAGTTCCCCCCAGAACCCGCGAAAGGAACGCCATGTCTATGCTCGCCGCCGCAGTACGCCTCTCAGAAGAGGCCCCGGCCACGCACTCCGGCATTCCGGCCTGGGGTATCGGTCTCCTCGGTTTCGGGATCCTGGTCGGGCTGCTGATCGTCACCGTGATGCTGAAGGTCGAGCGCTAGACCCTTTCCGAGTCGATGCCATGACGGTGTCGGCCTGACTTCCGAGGTGGACCATGACCGCTCACCGCGTGGGCATCATGGGCGGCACCTTCGATCCGGTGCATCACGGCCATCTGATCGCCGCCCGGAAGGTCGGCGATGCCCTCGGCCTCGAGCAGATCCTGTTCTCACCCGTCTCCCTGCCCTGGCACAAGGCTGCTCACGGTCTCTCGTCCGCGGCTGATCGAATAGCCATGCTCAATCTCGCTGTCGAGGGCATTCCGGACTTCTCCGTGGTTACGGTGGATGTCGACCGGGGCGGTGACACCTACACCATCGACACCCTCAGCGATCTCGCCGAGTCTCGAGCCGCGGAAGCGCCGGGCATCGAATTCGAGTGGTACTTCATCGGCGGTGCCGATGCGATTGCGGGCCTCGCGGGCTGGAAGGAACCCGAGCAGCTGCTGCAGCGTGCGCATTTCGTCGCTGTCACGCGCCCGGGCTTTGACTTCGTCCGCCCGAACGTCGTGGGCGCCGAGCGAATTCTCGCCCTGGAGATCGATGCTGCCGACATCTCATCGACTCGAGTGCGCGAAGTTGCCGCTGAAGGTGCGTCACTCAGGGGGCTAGTACCCGAATCCGTCGCGGAGTACATCCTCGACCGTGGTCTCTACTCGAGTGTGAGGCCATGAGCCAGTCGCGAGGTCGGCGTAGGGGAGCCATTGCACTCGTGATCGCCGTGGTGTTCGCCGCCTCGGCGGCTATCGGCGTGCTGCTCACCCGAACGTCCGATGAGCGGCCCGAGCCTGCCCCGCAGCCCTCGCCCACGGCGACGGTGGTGCCGACGAATGCCGGAACCCTGCTCCTTCAGCTCAAGGACTCCGAGGGTTCAGCCGTCGTCAACGTGTTGCTGGGTGGTGAACCCGCCCTGCATGAAGGATCAGCACTCTCGCTGCCGCCGGGGCTCCTCATTGCCACGCCCACGGTCATGGCGCTCGACGCCACTCCGGGCAGCGTCGACACCCTCGCTGCGAAGAACGGCATCTCGACAGCACTGCTCGTGCGCGTCGATGCCACCCTGACACTCGATCGGCTTGCCCTCGCCGGTCTCGTCGAGTCCGTGAACGGGGTGACGGTCGATGTCGGGCTGGGATCGGTGACGCTCGACGGTGTCACCGCTGCTGATTACGCCACGGCGATGAGGCCGGGGGACGCCGAGGCTGATCGACGACTCCGGGCGCAGGCCGTGATCATCCAGGCGTTGCGAGGCCTGCCTGACAACGACGAGGCCATGCGCCAGCTCCTGGCCAGCCTGGGCTCGCTCGCACGCAGCACGGCCACCAATGACGAGCTCGTGCCTCTGCTCGAGCAGATCAGGTTCGATGCCTTGAGCGGAACAATGCTCAAGGCCGATCTGCCCGTGACCGTGGTGGCCTCGGGCGCCAACGAGGCGGTCGTGGTGGATCAGTCCGGCACGCGGGCCTTGGTCGGGCAGATGTTCCCGTCTGATCTCCTGACGACCGGTCAGACGCCATTGCCACGCGTGGTTCTGGAGGCTGCGGGAGCCAGCGCGGGATACGTGCTCAAGGTGCGGCGCCAGCTCACGGACTCCGGAGTGGCAGTGATCGACGGGGGTGTCTCAGCGTCACCGCTGCGGGTGAGTCGCGTGCTCCTCAATGCCGCCGTTCCGCGCTCTCGTGACCTGGGCTTCTCCATCGCCGACTCGCTGGGCCTGCCCGAGTGGGCCGTGCAGGCGAGCACGGACTCTCCTGTCGACGTGATCCTTCGGCTCGGAGCAGATGAGGAGCTCCAGCCCTAGGTGTGAGAGGCTGCAGGCTCGGAATCAACGAAAAGGTGACACGTGACCGCAGGCCCTGAATCGGTACAGCTCGCGATTGCCGCTGCCCTGGCAGCGTCGGAGAAGCTGGCCGAGGACATCATCGCGATCGATGTCAGCGAGCATGTCGTGATCACCGACGTCTTCCTCATGTGCTCGGCAGCCAATGACCGCCAGGTAGCCGGTGTCGTGGACGCGATCGAGGAGGCACTGCTCAAGCTCGGTGCCAAGACCCTGCGCCGCGAGGGTGAGCAGGAGAACCACTGGGTTCTGCTCGACTACGGCGACATCGTGATTCACGTGCAGCTCGCCGAGGAGCGCATTCACTACGCCATCGAGCGACTGTGGAAGGACTGCCCTCTTATCGCACTTCCCGCAGAGGTCAACAGCCCGCGCAGTGCTCGCGCCTGATTCGCTCTCGGCATGAACGCACCACGACGACTCGTCTTCTGGCGGCATGGCCGCACGGAGTGGAACGCGCAGATGCGCTTCCAGGGGCAGACCGACATTCCTCTCGACGATGTCGGGATTGCTCAGGCCGAGCGAGCAGCGGCCATGCTTGCCACGTTGAATCCGTCGATCATCATCGCGAGTGATCTCGAGCGCGCTCACCAGACGGCGCAAGCGCTGGCGCGACAGGTTGGCATCACGGTGACGACTGACGCGCGGCTGCGCGAGACCTTCGCCGGTGACTGGGAGGGGCTGACCCGTGACGTGCTGGAGAGCCAGTACGGCCCAGAGCTCGCTGCCTGGTCGGCCTTCTCTGACGTGCGCCCCGGCGGGCATGGCGAGACTCGCCTCGAGGTGGCAGATCGCATGGAGGCTGCGGTCAAGCGCGCGCTCCCGAGTCTCGAGGCAGGTCAGACCATGGTGGTCGCAACTCATGGCGGGGCCGCGCGTACTGCCATCGGTCGGCTGCTCGGCCTGCCGCATGAGACGTGGGGTGCACTCGGGGTACTGACCAACTGCTCGTGGTCAGTTCTCGTCGAGAACCTCAGTGGACAGGGATCCTCCTGGCGGCTTCAGGAGTACAACGCGGGCACGCTGCCCGAGCCGGCGTTGGGCGACGACCGCTAGGGCGGAGTGGGTGGATTCGCGACGACCGCTAGGGCGGAGCAGGGGTCGATTTCACCTCGAAAGACCGTCTAGGTATGCTTTGGCTTCCCAATACGGGGCTGTGGCGCAGCTGGTAGCGCACCTGCATGGCATGCAGGGGGTCAGGGGTTCGAGTCCCCTCAGCTCCACGTGAGTGAGCATCAGGAGAAGAGCCATCCCGTCGCGGGCATTGTTGCCGCCGTCGTGTTCTCGGTCATCCTCGAGATCCTGTTCGCCGCCATGAACCCCGACAGCCCGGCCTGGCGTTTCCTGCCCTTCATGCTGCTGTGGGCCCTGATCTCGATCTACATCTTCGGTATTCGCAAGGATTCCGATGACCACGCGTCCCACGACGCTCATGCACCCGCTGAGCACTAACTGCTCATGAGCGCGTCGCGCGTCACGCGGATCGCGCCCACCCCCAGCGGCTTCCTTCACCTCGGAAATGCGGTCAACTTCGCCCTGATCGACCAGTTGTCGGCGGGCTGGGGCGCCGAGCTGGCCCTCCGCATCGACGACATGGACGCCTCGAGGGCCCGCCCTGAGTTCGTCGCCGACATCTTCGCGATGCTCGATTGGCTGGGCATTTCCCCCTCCCTGGGCCCGCGAGACCAGATGAGCTTCGAGCAGGACTTCACGATGTCCGCGCGCACCGGCTATTACCGCTCGCAGCTCGACCTGCTTAGTGCTGCCGGTCTCCAGGTCTTCGCCTGCTCGTGCTCCCGCGCTGATCTGGCTGCCTCGGGCGGACTGCGCTGCGCGGGCTCCTGCGTCAGCGCGAATCTGGATCTCGAGACCGACCGCACGGCACTGAGGCTGCGCATCCCGGACAGCACGGTCGTCGAGGTGAGCGGTACGTCCGTTGATCTGCAAGCGGTGCATGGTGATGTCGTGCTGTGGCGACGTGACGGACTCCCGGCGTATCACCTGGTGACCGTGGTCGAGGATCGCGATCTCGGTGTCACCGACATTGTCCGCGGGGCGGATCTTCTCGAGTCGAGTGCCTTGCACCGCTGGCTCGCCGACTACCTCGACGCGCCCAATGTCGCGCGGGCGAACTACGTGCACCATGCGCTCATCACCGATGAGGTCGGCGCGAAACTGTCGAAATCGCAGTTGGTCGCGGGCCCTCTCGAGCGCACCGACCGGCAGCGCAGCATCGTGGCCGAGCGTGCCGCGGAGCTCGCAGCCGACCTCGGCTACTGAGCCGCTCGGCAGATCGTGCGCAGCAACGCCGCGGGGTTCACCGCCGCCGACTCGCGACCGCTCTTCCAGTACTCGAAGTGCAGGTGCACGGCTCCGGGGGAGCCGCTGTCTCCCATGGTGCCGATGACCTGACCGGCTCGTACTTTCTGCCCACCGCGCACGAACACATGCTGCATGTGCCCGTAGTAGAACTTGGCGCCGCTTCGACCCTTCATGACGATCTGCAGGGCGCCGTTGCTCTGGCGCTTGGTGCGGTCGATGCGGCCGGACTCGATGGCGAACAGTGGTGTGCCTCGACGGCCGCCCATGTCCATGCCGGCATGCCCTCGACGGCCGCGATCGGCACCCCAGCCATCGCCGTAGTCAAAGTTTCGGGTCGGGCAGACGCGCCCCTGCACCATCCGCGGGGCCTTGATGGTCTTGGCTCGTGCCTTGGCTCGCTTGTAGGCGATCGCGGCCCGCTTGGCCTGGGCTCGCTTGGCCTGGGCGCGCTTGGCCTGGGCGCGCTTGGCCGCCGACTTCTTCGCAGCTGACTTCTTGGCTGACTTCTTGGCTGCTGCCTTGCCGGCGGACTTCTTCGACGAGGCCTTCTGCTTGCTCGTGCCCGACTTGTTGGAGTCGGGACGATCCTTGGCACCCGCGGCTGCGGTCGGAGCACCCGCTACGGCGTTGAGTGCCGCCGCGCCGGGCTGGGCGGCCACGGCGGGAGAGATGCCGGCCAGCGCACCTGCAACAAGGCTCGCCCCGCACAGCGCGACGAGGATTCGTCGTACCCGCATGTCACCTCCGGGAAGTCGTCTCAGAATTCTTCAGTGATGCTTGCCCTACATCACAGGAGGGGCAGGAGCATGCCCTTCACCGAAGAGTTCACCGTGAAGACTCCCGAGTCGGTGACGTTGAGGATGTACACAGGCACCTTCAGTCGGTTGCCCGTCGAGGGGCGAATGCTGATGGTGCCGGTCGCGCCCTTGTAATTCTTGGTGTTCTGCAGGGCCTTCAGCACGGGTGCGAAGCTCGTGCTCGTGGACTGAGCCATCTTCGCGAAGAGCAGATTCGCCGAGTCGTAGGTGAAGATGCCCCACACGCCGGGGTTCTTATTGAATGCCTTCTTGTAGTCAGCCACGTAGGCGGCAGCCTTGGCTCCCGGCATCTGGGCGGCCTCGGGCACGCCGCTGAAGACGCAGCGCTCGGCGGCGACCGTGCCCGCCTCGGTCACGAAGGCCGCATCAACGTTGGCGAGGCCCATCAGGCACTTGGTCGGAAGCTTGGAGAGAGCCAGGCGCTGCGCGATCTTCGAGCCCTCCGGGTAGTAGGTGCTGACGTAGACCAGGTCGGGCACGCCGGCGAGAGCCTGGGCAACCTCGGCGGTGTAGTCGTTCTTGCCCTCCGTGATCGGGATGCTCGTGACGGTTGCGCCCTTCGCCCGAAGCGATGAGGCGAGGCGATCGGCCATGCCCTGGGTGTAGGTCGAGGGGTCAACCAGCATGGCGACGTTCTTCGCCTTGATCGAGGTGGCGTAGGCCGACTCGATCGGGGAGATCTGGTTGTTCTTCGGCTGGACCGTCACGCCCATGCCATCAGTGTCGTTGGTTGACGTCATATGCACGGGCACGATGCCGGCCTTGAGGTACAGCGGGAGGTTCACGATGCCGACGGAGGAGTTGTACGGGCCGATGACCGCGACAGCCCCGGCCTTCTGTGCCTTGGTGACCATGGCGGCGGCCTTGTTCGGATCAGCCTGGTCATCGAGCTCGACGATTCGGATCTTGCGTCCCATGACGCCGCCCTTGGCGTTGGCCTGGTCTGCGGCGAGCTTGACGCCACGCAGCATGTCCTTGCCGTTATTGGCCTGGGCACCCGTGAGCGGGGCCTCGACGCCGATCACGATGTCAGAGGAGGCAGCCTGCGAGGCGGGGGCCATGGCGATGCCGGAGAGCGCGACTGCGCCTGCGACGGCGGCACTGGTGACGGTGATGGAGCGCATGAAGGTCCCTTCGGTGGTGGTACGAGCAGTCTGCCTTATGGTGCCTGCGGCACCTCATCGAGGCAGCCGTATTCGAGGAGATTCAGGCCCCCTTCCTCGTCGGCCACACGAGAGTGCCGACTACGAGCAGGCCGCCGGCGACCAGCGTCGCCCAGATGCGATAGATCGCATTCATCTCGAAGGACTGACCCTCGATCGCGAACAAAGACATGATCGCGATCGTGATCCCTGCGACCGCGATCGCATAGTGAGCGCGCACGAAGATCAGGGTGAGAGTCGCCCCGGCAGCGGTGAGCACGGCCAACTCGTACGGCGAGTTGCCCGCGGTGAGCATGAGCACGGTCACGAAAGCGATGCCGGCCAGGGTGCCGAGCACCCGGTGCCACGTGCGTTCCACGGTGAGCTGACGCCCGGGTCGAGCGACCCAGGCGATGGTCATCGGGATCCAGTATTCGTGCGGCCAGTTCAGTGAATGCGCAATGGCCGTGGCCACCGTCATCACGAGGGCAAGGCGCAGTCCGTGCTGCACGAGATCATCGTGAAGGTGAAGGTGGGAGTGCAGTCGGCTGCGCACCGACGCCACGCGCTCAGGGCGAGCCTTCAGTTGCTCTCTCGCACTCACTCCGTAGATCAACGCTGACATCACGATCGTGACGATGCCGCCGAGCAGTACCAGCAAGCCGGTCTGGAACGCATGTCGATCGCTGACCGGAGCCCCGGCGAAGATCGCGTACATCACCAGAGCCAGGCTGCCGTTTCCGAGACCGAGGTTGCCCAGGGAGCCGGCGTATCCGCAGGCGAGGGCCACCACGGCCACGATGAGCAGTTGCCAGTAGCCGGTGCTCGAGGCCAACCCGCCGATGGTGGCGCCGACGGCCAGCCACAGCGCCGACCAGCTCATCGTGCGCAGGTGCAGGCCGAACTTCTGCTGCGTGTCGATGAGCGAGGTGAACCAGGCGCCCACGGCCAGCGGGACAGCGTAGGAGGTGTGATCGGTCGCGATGCACAGGGCTGCGAGAAGCCCGGTGACCGTGCCGGCGATCAGGGGCCGGCGCCAGTGCAGGTTCGCCCTCTCTACCCGTGTCGTGCTCGAGAGCACGCTCTTGATGATCGATGGCATAGGGGCATCCTGGCCCCTGCCCTCGCGTCCGGCTCACCGACCCGCCCAGGGTCCACCTCGTAGGATGGTCCCCTCATGAGCGAGCACACGAATTCCGACAGCGCCCAGGCCGAGACCGGTGGATACGACATCGCCGAGATCCAGGAGCGCTGGCTTCCGGTGTGGGACGAACTCGCCCCCTTCCGCTCAGGCCGCGCCGATGATCCGCGTCCGAAGAAGTACGTGCTCGACATGTTCCCGTATCCCTCCGGCGATCTCCACATGGGTCACGCCGAGGCCTACGCCCTGGGTGACGTCATTGCCCGGTACTGGGTGCAGAAGGGCTTCAACGTCATGCATCCCATCGGCTGGGATGCCTTCGGCCTGCCCGCCGAGAATGCCGCGATCAAGCGCGGTGCTGACCCCGTCGAGTGGACCTACGAGAACATCGCGCAGCAGAAGGCCTCGATGCGCCGCTATGCGTGCTCCTTCGACTGGGATCGCGTGTTCAACACCTGCGATCCCGAGTACTACAAGTGGAACCAGTGGTTCTTCCTGCAGATGTTCAAGCGCGGCCTTGCCTACCGCAAGGACAGCGCCGTCAACTGGTGCCCCACCTGCCAGACCGTGCTCGCCAATGAGCAGGTCGTCGGCGGCCTATGCGAGCGCTGCGACTCCACCGTCACCAAGAAGAAGCTGAACCAGTGGTACCTGCGCATCACCGACTACGCGGATCGCCTGCTCGACGATATGCAGCAGCTCGAGGGCGGCTGGCCCGACAAAGTGCTTCTGATGCAGAAGAACTGGATCGGCAAGTCGGTGGGCGCCGAGGTGAAGTTCGAGATCACCGGTCGCGCTGAACCGGTCACGGTCTACACGACTCGACCTGACACGCTCTACGGTGCCACGTTCTTCGTGGTCGCCGCAGACTCCGAGCTGGCCGCGGAGCTCGCCGCCGGCACGTCCGCCGAGGCGGAGTTCACCGAGTACCTCGAGAAGGTCAAGCAGGTCTCCGAGATGGATCGTCTCGATTCCTCACGGGCCAAGAGCGGCGTGTTCCTGCAGCGCTACGCGACCAACCCCGTCAATGGCGAGCAGATTCCCGTGTGGGCCTCTGACTACGTGCTGGCCGACTACGGCACGGGCGCGATCATGGCCGTGCCTGCGCACGATCAGCGCGATCTCGACTTCGCCCGCGCCTTCGATCTCCCCGTGCGCGTGGTCGTCGATGCGGGGGAGGACCCCATGGAGACGGGTATCGCCACCGCCGATGACGGCCCGCACGTGAACTCCGGGCCACTCGACGGACTGGGCAAGCGCGAGGCGATCGACGCGATCCTGGGCATCCTCATCGAGCGGGGCACCGGCAAGCCGGCGACCAATTACCGCCTGCGTGACTGGCTCATCTCCCGCCAGCGCTACTGGGGCACGCCCATCCCGATCATCCATTGCGAGGCATGCGGCGAGGTGCCCGTGCCCGAGGAGCAACTGCCGATCGTGCTGCCGTCGGCCGAAGGCCTCGACCTCAAGCCCAAGGGCTCATCACCGCTGGGCGCCGCCACCGAGTGGGCCTCTGTTCCGTGCCCCAAGTGCGGCGCTCCGGCCGTGCGCGACACCGACACGATGGACACCTTCGTCGACTCGTCGTGGTACTACCTGCGATACATCGATCCGGCCGACGACACCCAGGCGTTCAGCCCGAAGCTCGCCGCCGAGTGGCTGCCTGTCGATCAGTACGTCGGTGGCGTGACGCACGCGATTCTTCATCTGCTCTACAGCCGCTTCTTCACGAAGGTCCTGCACGACATGGGCCTGCTCGATTTCACCGAGCCGTTCACGCGTCTTCTCAATCAGGGCATGGTCGTCATGGACGGCTCGGCGATGAGCAAGTCGCGCGGCAATCTCGTGCGCCTCTCCGATGAGCTCGCCGTCAATGGCGTCGATGCGATTCGCCTCACCATGGTGTTCGCAGGGCCGCCCGAGGACGACGTCGACTGGGCCGATGTCTCGCCCGCCGGCTCGAAGAAGTTCCTGGCGCGCGCCTGGCGCCTGGCCGGCGATGTCACGAGTGAGCCGGGAGTCGATCCCTCGACGGGTGATCTCGCCCTGCGCAAGATCACGCACAAGTCCGTGCGCGATGCCGAGCAGGCCGTCGAGAGCTTCCGCTTCAACGTTGCGGTAGCCAAGACCATGGAACTCGTGAACGCCACGCGCAAGGTGATCGATTCGGGTGCGGGGCCTGCCGACCCTGCTGTCCGCGAGGCCGCGGAAGCGGTGGCCATCATGCTCTCGCTCGTCGCGCCGTACACGTCGGAAGACATGTGGGCACGCCTCGGGCATGAGCCGTGCGTGGCGCTCGCCGGCTGGCCGGTCGTCGATCCCGCCCTGCTCGTCGAGGATTCGGTCACCTGTGTCGTGCAGATCCAGGGCAAGGTGCGCGATCGTCTCGAGGTGTCACCCGATATCAGCGAGGCCGACCTTCGTGAGCAGGCTCTTGCGCTGCCCGGCGTGGTGTCCGCACTCGACGGACGCAGTCTGAAAACCGTCATCGTGCGTGCGCCCAAGCTCGTCAACATCGTCCCGGAATAGCGCGTGAGCGTCTCGATCACTGCCGACCAGGCGAGACGCATCGCACTCTGGCGGCAGGAGCTGCTTGGTTCTGCGCCGAAGCCGGGCAGGCCCGCTGCGCAGGAGCAGCGTGTTCACGACATGGTGCGCTCCCTTGGTGCAGTGCAGCTCGACACCATCTCGGTTCTCGCGCGCACCCATGAGCTCGTCGCCTACGCGCGCTTCGGTGCCGTGAAACGCTCAGCGATCGAGGCGGCGTACTGGAACGGTGACTCGAGCTTCGAGTACTGGTCCCATGCGGCCTGCATCCTGCCCGTCGAGTCGTGGCCGCTTTTCTCCTTTCGCCGCCGGCACTATGCGCGTCGGGGAATTCGCTGGCACGAGGTCACGAAGAAGTCGCTCGATACCGTGCTCGCTCGGCTGCGCAGTGATGGCCCACTTACGACGAAGGACATCGGGGGAGCGAAGGCCTCCGGTTACTGGTGGGACTGGTCCGACTCCAAGATCGCGATGGAGTACCTGCTCGATGTCGGTCAGGTCGTCTGTACCTCTCGAGTGGGCTGGCGACGCGTGTACGACCTTGCCGAGCGGGTAATTCCTCAGGGCCTGCGCGAGCAGCGTGGCTGGGGCGACGACGACGGCATCGTCGGGCCCTCCGACGAGGAATGCGTGCGTGCGCTCGTCGGTGCGAGTGCCGATGTCATGGGAGTCGGAACCGTGGATGACATCGCCGACGTGCATCGCCTCTCGAAGGCTGACGTGCGACGTCATTCTGCCGATCTCGGCCTCGTGCCTGTCACGGTGCGCGGCTGGAGTGATCCCGCGCTCGCGACCACGGATGCACTGGAGTGGCTTGACCGCGGATCGCGCATGCGCTCGCGCACGACGCTGCTGTCACCCTTCGACTCGATCGTGTGGCACCGGCCGCGCACCCAGCGTCTGTTCGGCATGCAGCATCGGCTAGAGGCGTACACGCCCGCTCCGAAGCGGGTGCACGGCTACTTCGCGATGCCTGTCCTGCACCGCGGTGCACTCGTGGCCCGAGTCGACCCGAAGCGTGAGGGCAGCGTGCTTGTCGCAGCGCGGGTGACTCTCGAGGAAGGCCCGGTCGCGGATGCAGCTGCGGGCGTGGCCACGGCACTTGTCGAGGCCGCGCGATGGGTGGGCTGCGAGGAGATCCGCATTGACGAGGTGATTCCCTCGTCGGCCACGCGCGAGGTACGTGCCGCGCTGAACGATGCCCGTAGGCTCGCATCGTGAGCACGAGGGTCGCCGTCGTCACCGACTCCACCTCCTACCTGCCTCGTGGGTGGGCGGCAGGCCTCGGCATCTCGGTGGTACCAGTGCAAGTGATCGTGGCCGGTCGTCCGCTGGACGAGACCGATGATGATCAGGCCCTTCAGGTCACCGAGGCATTGACCTCACTCCAGCCGGTCACCACGTCGCGCCCATCGCCCGAGCGATTCCTCCAGGCCTTTCGCGCAGCGCAGGCCGGTGGGGCGACGGAGATCGTGGTCGCCACGCTGTCATCTGCCATGTCGGCCACGTACGAGTCAGCTCTCCTGGCCGCCCGTGACGCGTCGATCGCCGTGACCGTCATCGACAGCGGAACCATCGCGATGGGCCTTGGCTTCGCCGTGATCCGAGGCGCAGAGCTCGCGCGAGCGGGAGCGAGTGCAGCCGAGGTGGCGAGCGTCATCGAGGAATCCGCTCGTGCAGCCTCGGTCTACTTCTACGTCGACACCCTCGAGTACCTGCGTCGCGGAGGTCGGGTGAGCTCCGCGAAGGCGGCCATGGGGCAGGCACTTCAGGTCAAGCCCCTTCTGCATGTCGAGCACGGACGCGTCGAGGCACTCGAGCGACTCCGCACGTCGGGAAAGGCCCTCGCTCGGCTGGCCGAGCTCGCGATGGCGGCAGCGGATGGCAAGGCCTGCGATGTGGCCGTGCAGCATCTCGGTGCTCCGGAACGCGCTACGGCACTGGCCGGGCAGTTCCGTGCTGCGCTCCCTGCCTGCGAGGTGATCGAGTGCCCGGTGGGCGGGGTCGTCGGAGCGCATGTCGGGCCGGGCATGGTGGCTGTCGTCGTCGCCCCACGGGTGAGCACCTGATGACACCGCTCATGTGGTGGCTGATGGCTGCGCCCGCCAGTTATCTGCTCGGATCGCTGAATCCGGCAGCCTGGATCGCGCGTGTCCTCGGCGTCGACATTCGCCAGGTCGGATCCGGAAACCCCGGCGCGACCAACGTCGGCCGTGCCCTGGGCCCGCGCTGGGCCGTGCTCGTGGGCGCGATCGACATTCTCAAGGGCTTCCTGCCCGCACTGATCTTCGGCATTCTCGGCGGGGAGATCGCCGGCGAGATTGCCGGCCTTGCAGCGGTGCTCGGGCACGTGACATCTCCGTGGTTGCACGGCCGAGGTGGCAAGGGCGTTGCCACCACGCTGGGCGCGATCCTGGGCGTTCAGCCGTGGCTGGCCATTCCCGTGCTCATCGTCTTCCTGATCGGGGTGAAGGTCTTCCATCGAGTAGGGCTCGGCGCGGTCATGGCTGCCGTCGCACTGGCCGTGTGCGGGATCGTCGGTGGCATAGCCGGATGGTTCGACCCCTCGGACGTCGTCTTCTCGATCGTGCTCGCCGGGCTCGTGCTCTGGCGGCACCAGCGCAATATCCGCGCTGCGATCGCCGCACGCATGTAGCTCGTCCACAGCCCTGCACGGCATCCACATCTCGCCAGCGCCGCCCCGGCGCGCCGGCACATCTCCTTAGCGTGCAGGGGTGAGGTTCACCCGAGCGCATGCCCAGGCCGTGCACGCAGATGTCGATGAGCGTCTTCGGCGACTGGCGGCCGGCTGGACACCCACTCCCGCAACTGCCCCCGAGCTTCTGGCCCCGATCGAGCCGGCCACGCCGCTGCGCGCCGATCACTGGGGTCGTCGTTCCTGGCGGGCATTCGCGCTTCTGCTCGGGGCCATCACTCTTGTCGGCGGCTGGCTGTGGTGGCAGGCGCAGCCGCGTGAGGTGATGTCCGTTCCCGGTGGCGGTGTCACATCTCAGTTCACGCCCTCCGCCGCGGCAGGCACGGTCGTCGTGCACGTGGCGGGTGCCGTGCGCAAGCCGGGGCTCGTGAC